>WFSD01000068.1 GCA_015486235.1 Anaerolineae bacterium | reverse complement strand
GCAGTCAGCATTGCCTCGCGCCCAGCGGATTTCGATCACAGGTATGGGCATGAGAAAGTGGAAGACCTTTCCGCCGCCATCGAAGGCTCTCTGATACTGGCGTCGGTGGTAGGAATAACATACGCCAGCATCAATAGACTCCTGCACCCCAAGCTCATAGGACAGCTTGGAGCTGGGCTGGCAGTAGGCACACTTGCAGCAGCGATCAATTTTATCGTAGCTCAGGTCATGCTCCGGTCAGCTGGAAAGGATTCACCTGCTATCAATGCCGATGCCCATCATCTGCTGAGCGATGTGCTGGCACAGATCGGCGTTCTGGCAGGGGTAGGCCTGGTGAAGCTCTCCGGGTGGCTGTGGCTAGACCCGCTGGCAGGGCTGGCGATGGCTTTTCTCATCATGCGCGTCGGTCTGAGACTCATCTGCCACTCGGGCGAAGAACTGCTGGACTTCGCAATACCACCTGACGAGGAAAAGCTAATCATGGAAGTGTTGTCCAGGCCGCGCAAAAAGGCGCTCAACATCCACGCCTTGCGTACCCGGAAGGCGGGAAACCGCAGATTCATCGATTTCCATCTGGTGGTGCCACGGAAAATGCTCGTAGAAGATGCTCACGACCTGTGCGAGGAGATCGAGAAAGAATTGAATGATCTATGGCCGGGCAACACTTCTGTCACGATCCATGTGGAACCGGAGGGGGAGGAGAAAAAAAGCATGCTGGATGGGGTCTGACTGAATAGTTGCCACGAGCAGTGGCTCATCGCGTGACGACGAAGAACCCTCCCGCACAAGGCTTTCCGCTGGTTCAGTAAGTGCGGACCGACGGTCCGTTCTACAGGTACCGCTGGTTCCCCGCCCACTGTTTCGGCCGGTCTGGGCTTTCCCCGAGCTGGCCTGATTAACATCGGATCGGGAGTGTCGACCAGTTCTCGACGAGGAGCTACCAGAGATCATCAGTACTCACTCAACGAACCATGCTTTCTGACGTATTTCAGTGCCAGCGATAACCCGATGTGTCCTGACGCCAGGAGCAGGACATCAAACGCCAACAGCGCCAGCAAGGAAGGCCATATCCTGCCGAAGCCTGCCCCCTGCAGGAGGATCAGACGCAGCGCCTGCAGCGAGTGGGTAAGCGGGAAGACGTCAGCTGCCGCCTGGAGATAACGTGGCAGCAGATCGACCGGATAGTAAACTCCAGAAAGCAGTGTGGACAGTCCCCCGACCAGCCATATCACTGGATTCCCCCTCTTGAACGCCAGGATGAAGGAAGCAGAAAGCAGCCCTAACCCGCTGAAAGCGGCCAACGAGAGACCGAGTGCGACCAGCAGCGCCCACGGATGTGCCAGGGAGAAGAATGCCGGCACCGCTATCAGGCCCACTGCCAGGTACAGCGCAACCCGGACGCTCGACCATATTGTCCCTTCCAGCGTGATCAGCCACGCCATCGAGTGCAGGGATACCGGCGATGCCAGCACTGCTTCCAGCGGACCTTCCGTCTGCCACTTCCTCATGGTACCTGACAGGTACGAGAGCCCAACTCCGGAATAATCGTTTAGCGCGACACCCAGGACCACGAAAGCAAAATAGTTCCCGCCGTAAGGTCTCAGGTAGCTACTGACCACTTCTGGAGGGAAAAGGCGGCCGATTTCGTAGAAGACGAAAAGCGAGAAAAGAACGCCAAGGACGTGCAGCAGGGATGAGAAGCGATAGCTTATCTCTTCCTGCACCCCTCTGACGACGAAAGCAGCAGCGAGGCGGGCGAAAGGGACGTTCATGCCGCATCCCCCGACAAGGTGCCGTCGGATAGCGTAAGCACCCTGGCCGGAAAATCAGCCTTGGGGGATGCAACGACGAGAGTGGCTGGCACCTTCCTTGCGGACTGCAGTACCTCCAATGCTTCCCAGAATGCACGATGTCCCGAATCGTCAAGACCCTGAAACGGCTCGTCCAGCAAGAGTAAGTCCGGAAAGTGAATCATGCTCCTTGCCAGTGCCAGTCGCTGCCTCATCCCTTTCGGGTAGAGCCGAACCGGCTGGCCGAGGTATTCGTTCATCCCCAGCACGTCAGCGATGAGCCCCATGCGGGCGGGGAATTTTCCTCTCGGGACGCCATAGAGGGATGCGAAAAACCGGAGGTTCTGCTCCCCGGTCAGCCGCCAGAAAAAGCTTCTCTGATTGTCACCGACCCATCCGATGCGCCTGCGGAGTGCTCTCGCGTCGGCGTCGGAGACATCCTTTCCCCACAGGCGGAACTCTCCCGATGTGGGGAGCAGTATGGTTGCCAGTATTTTCAGCAGCGTGCTTTTCCCAGCCCCGTTCTCGCCGGCAATGATCACGGTTTCCCCTTCTTCGACGCGGAAGCTCACATCCCGCAAGACTGATTTGGCGCGTCCGGGGCACCAGGGCACGAGAGAGCCCAGCCGGAACTCCTTGGTGAGGTGTATTGTCTCGATGGCGAAACGGCTCATTCCGCCTCCAAACAAGCTGCATCGGACGGACACCTCATGGGCGTTCGATGCAGCGAGGGTTTACTCTCGGTAGGGGCTCAGGTCGAGGAGCTCCAATCGTGGGTTGTGGGTGATTCCCGGTATCCGGCCGCGTTTTGCCAGCGGTTTTCCGTCGACCTCCTTCAGATCGGCCGTAAAGTCTATGGGAGGGGCGCCAGAGATTGCACTGCCGATACCGTAGGAATCCACCGGAGCGCCCTCCTCTCGGAAAAGCTGTATCCGGTCGGCGTCCACCCCGCCGCTGACCACGATCTTGACGTTCGGGAACCCCGCCTGGTCCAATCGGGCCCGCACCTCCTTCACCAGGTCTGGCGTAACCCTGCCGCGCTCAGCCGGGGTATCCAACCGGACCCCCCAAAGCCTATCGCCCATCTCACGTGCTGCCCGAACGCTCTCCTCCGCTTCGTCCCTGAACGTATCCACAAGTGCGATCCTCTTGAGATCTGGTGGCATGTGGCGGTCGAAAGCTTTCACTGCCTCCAGAGTGTCACCGAAACATAGCGCCAGGGCGTGGGGAATGGTTCCGGAGGCGGATATGCCATAGAGGTCTGCGCCTGCCTGGGTGGCACATCCGGCACACCCTCCCACCATAGCAGCGTACTCCAGCCTTGCCGATACGTCCGGGTGGACATGCCGCGCTCCAAAATGCAGCACGGGAATGTCGCCAGCTGCCTCCACGATCCTGCGAGCTGCGGTTGCCCACCCACTCTCGTGAGCCAGGATGCCCAGGAGAGCGGTCTCGTAGATGCCAAACGCCTGATACGGCCCTCTTATGCGGAGGACGATTTCCTTGGCGTCCATGGGGGCGCCTTCCTCCAGCCCCCACACTTCCGCGTTCTCTGGCAGGACGCGGGCCAATAAGGATTTCACCTCCTCCATGCCACACAGGATGCCTGGCTTCCCGGGAAACACCTCCATGACAACAATCGGGTCTATCCCTTCCGCCTCCAGAATCTGGCGAGAGCGGGGAAAATATATGTCGGAGTTGTATCCGGAAAGGGTCGCTTGAGACGGCGCAAACCTGGATTTGTCAGCGTTCACAGTTCTGCCTCCTTGATTATCTTTGCACCCAGGATTTTCTCCATGTGCTTCAGGGCGAAAGCATGAGCTTCTGGATCGAAAGAAGCCACGCCTTCTTCCACGACTTCCACGGGGTAGTCTCGGTTGCGTGCATCCGCGACAGTATGCATGACACAGATGTCAGTGCAGACCCCGCAGACGATCAGTCTATCGGGACCCAGTGCAGCAAGCCGTTCTCCAAGGTCTGTATCGAAGAACGCGCTATACCGGCGCTTGGGAATGACAGTACCCATGGCGACATACTCGCCCAACTCCGGTACGATCTCCGCCTCCTCAGTTCCTTTGATGCAATGGGGAGGCCACATCTGGAACTCCTTGTCGTCCGGATCGTGCGTATCCGCCGTGAAAAAGAGAGCGGCGCCTTTCTTCACCTCTTTCTCCAGGCACCGCCAGATTGGTCCGATCACCCTGCGGGCTTCTTCACCACAGAAAAGCGGGTGTCCGGGTTCCAGAAACCCTCTCTGCATGTCCACAACTATCACCACATCAGACATGATTCACCTCCTCGTATAACAAAAGCAACACCACCTGCACTTTCCTTGAGATCGGGAGGACAAAGCCTCTCCGACAGCGCAGCGCCGCTGCATCCCTACCTCTGCAAATACCGCCTGCCGGGCCGAACGCTGCGAATGACTTTAATTCCTTACCAACGAAATTCTTGCACACTGGGCAAGAATTTGACGCAGAGGACAACGAACCAAACGAATCAGCGAAAGAGCGAACAAGCGAATCAACGGTTTGTGCGAGGAGACGGTTCCGCTGATTCGCCCATTCGTTGAGCCACTGATTTGGATAGTCTCAGCGCTTCCGCGTCGGGCTTTTGGTTCCGGCTTCGCCAGGTTAGGAGGATACAATGAATGTGGGATTTTGTCAATGTCAGCGACACATAAATGGTGTTCGAAGTAAATCCTGGGGGACCCGTTAGGGTCCCCAGGATTCCCCATATCTGTTGCCGGCCTCCATCAACCCAAACGGCGAGCCGTGGCCTATCTCAGATGCCTCAGGGAGACTCCTGAAACGACTCGAGCTTTCGATTTGCCTCGGAATCCCCACATAAATATAAACCACACGAAGTATTTGGATTTTTGACAAAGCGGAAACGGAGCCTTCTGAGGCTTCACGCTTGGTAGATGACTGAGAAGAAATGATACATCTTGTAGTCGAGCTTCGCCCGACCACAAGATGTACCATCCCTTCTTTCCTGCCTTCAAGGCGAAAAGCTCAGCCTCGCAGGGCAGCCCGATTGTCAAAAGTCCAGAAGTATGCCCCCCGGATGCATGTTCGCGATGGGGAAGACAGGAAGGAGCGACAGATCAGTCCAAAACCCACTCATCGCGGCAGACAACGCGAATCATCCACGACCACCAGGTCTCCGGATTCGTAGGTCGTCACGAAAATTCGGTGATCCTGTACCGTTATCCCATCACCACCATAATCTGGCCCCACAGCGGGCAAAGGGATCACAGTCCACGGGGTCTCG
>WFSD01000067.1 GCA_015486235.1 Anaerolineae bacterium | reverse complement strand
TTTCTTGCCACCGAAAGCATCCCTTCCGAGATGTCTATTCCCACGACATCATGGCCCATCTGGGCTAAAACGAGAGCCAGGGAGCCGTTCCCCGTGCCGACATCCAATATCCTCATCCTTTCCCCACCGAACTCCTTACGGAGAGACTGCCTCCACGCATCTTCCTCCTCCCTATCCTTGAAAAATGCATGCTCCTTCGTACGGTCCCAGTATTCCTTTATTTCCTCCTTCAGCGGGTCCAGCTTAAGCACTTCGTTTCCCATTTCTCGACCTCCTACCAGAATTTCGGCCAGTAGGCATCAACAAAGCGTTCCCCTGGCCAACGCTAACACAATCACGTAGACGAAAACAGGAAGCACCTCACCCAATGCCTGCTACCAACCTCGACAAGCTGGGGCGGCTCTCTTCTGCAAAGGTCGCTACTCAGCGGGCATCGGGCGTAATATTTGCAGCCTTCCCCCGCAGACGAATTGGCACCAATCGGAGCGAAACCAGGCTGGTTGTCCAACAATCTCGTCGATTCAAGAAGAGCTTTGGTATATGGGTGCAAGGGATTGCGGAACAACTCAACAGTTTCTGCCGCCTCGACTATTTGTCCGGAGTACATTACCGCTATGTGGCTGCTCATTCGTTGTGCTACTTCCAGATCGTGCGTTATGAAAAGATAGGAAACTCCAAGCCTCTCCTGCAACTCCATTAACAGGTTCAGTATCTGAGCCTGGACGGAAACATCAAGCATAGAGGTTGGCTCATCAGCAACGATGAATTTTGGATTCAGGGACAAAGCTCTTGCAATCATCACTCTTTGAAGCTCTCCACCGCTCAGCTCGTGTGGATACCTGTCGAGATGTTCCTCTTTTAGCCCGACTATTTCCAGCAGTTCGGCAACTTTTTCCCGCTCCTCGTTTTTATTCCTCACCGAATTGTGTATCCTCATGAGCTCGGCTATGCTGTCGCGAATTTTCCATCTCGGGTCTAACGCTGCTTCGGGATGCTGAGGTATCAGTTGCATCTCCCCCCTGAGCTTGCGGAGCTCCCCCTTCCCCGCCTTCGTAAGCTCCTTCCCATCAAGGAATATCCTCCCATCGGTCGGACGAGTCAGTAAGAGCAACAACCTCCCCAGAGTTGTCTTGCCAGAACCTGACTCACCAACCAGCCCCAATGTGCTGGCCTCACCTATCTCCAGGTCCACCCCATTGACGGCAACCACCTTTGTCTTTCTCAGGAAACCGCTTTCAAACACCTTTGTGATGCTCAGGGCCCTAAGCATAGCGCCAGCACCTCACAAGTGTGCCATCAATAACCGAAAACGGGGGTTCGTAGTGCCTGCATTCCGGCCTGGCGTACCTGCACCGTGGATGGAAGCGACATCCGCCAGGTGGAGTTATCATGCTCGGCATATCCCCGGGGATCTGCTTGAGCCCCCTCGATGGGAGTGCTTCAAGGAGCGCCTCCGAATACGGGTGGAGAGGCGCCTCGAAAAAAGTTTGCGCTGGAGTAACCTCAATAATTTGAGCGCAATACATTACAGCGATACGGTCGCATAAGGCTTGTGCAAAGCGGAGATCGTGGGTTATCAGGAGTATCGAAAGCCCGGGGTTTTCGCGCTTTATCCGCCTGAACATAGCTGCGACCTGTGCCTTTCGAGGAGTATCGACTCCTTTCGTTGGCTCGTCTGCTATTAATAATTTCGGGTTGGTCGAAGTACCCATAGCGATCAATGCTCGTTGTCTCATCCCTCCGCTATATTGATATGGATATTCCTCTGCTCGCCTCTCTGGGGGTTGGATATCGAAGAAGTCAAGAAGCGAAATAGTTTTTTGCCGAACCTGCTCCTTATCAAGAGTGGTGTGCAAAACCATCGGCTCTGATATTTGGAAACCTACTTTGAGCACAGGGTTCAGAGATGTCGCCGGATCTTGAGGTATCCATGCTATCTCTTTGCCCCGAATTCTCCTCATCTCTTCTTCTGAGGATTCAACCAGATTCGCTCCGTCGAACCATACTTCACCATCAACAGTTGCGTTCGGGGGCAGCAGCTTCAAAATGGCAAGTCCGAGCACAGATTTCCCCGAGCCGCTCTCCCCAATCAGGCCAAGGATCTCGTTTTCACGGATGTCGATATTGGCCCCATCGACCGCCTTGACCACTGTGTGACCCAGGTCAATGCTGACATGCAGATTTTTTATCGTCAAAAGAGATTTGAATTCCATCTCCGTCATCTCTCCCCAAGATAACATCCAGCGAAGCTTTTTAGCATAACCCCTTCACGTAACGATAACTCTTTTCAGGCGGGGATCGAGGAAATCTCGCAGCCCATCGCTAAGCAGGTTGAATGCCAATACAGTGACCATTATCGCGAGCCCAGGGAATGTTGAGAGCCACCATCCCTCTCTCAAGAACACACGCCCTTCGTAGAGCATGGCGCCCCACTCCGGCATTGGTGGTTGGGCTCCCAACCCTAGGAACCCCAGGCCAGCGATTGAGAGAATCGCGTGCCCGATATGCAACGTTGCAAGCGTTGATATGGGAGCTATGACGTTTGGTAGGATGTGGTGCGTAATAAGGTAGAAATCCCCAACCCCGGCTGCTTTCGTCATTTCGATAAAATCTTTCTCCTTAATCGAGAGGGTCAGCCCCCTGGAGACCCTCGCATACCTGATCCACCCTGAAAAGGACAACGCGAGGACTGTGTTGAACATCCCAGGGCCAATAGCGCCAATGATTACCAGCGCCAGTATTATGTCTGGGAAGGCCAGAAAGGCATCCATCGTACCGACGAGTATTTTGTCGAGCACTCCCCCATAGTAGCCCACAAATGTGCCCAGGGAGACACCAACAATTACAGATATCCCCACGATAAAAATGCTTGCAGCGAGATCGATCCTCGTGCCGTAAATCACTCTGCTGAGCACATCCCGCCCCAAGTTATCCGTCCCAAACGGATGCCGCCAATATGGAGCAACGACATTATGGTGCAAATCCACCTCGATCGGGTTATACGGACTCAATAGAGGCGCGAAAACAGCAACAAAAACCAGCCCAAAAATCAACAGCAATCCTATCGTCATTGGAGCTTGCTTTAACAGGCGCTGGCGCGAGCTCTCCAACAAAGTGACCTCTCGCCTGAAATGATACGCTATTTCGTTTCCGCTCATAATCTCACCCTGGGATCGAGAAGGTAGTAAGAGAGATCCACGAGCAAATTGACCAGCGAGAACGTTATCGCCATAAGAACAGCGCACCCCTGGATCACAGGTATATCCCGGGCATCTATCGAGTCGATCAAGAGCTTCCCAATCCCTGGCCAGGCAAAGATGGTCTCGACGATAACCGTACCGGCCAATAGAAAGCCCAGTTGCAAGCCGACTATCGTAACGACGGGGATCATTGCATTCCTCAAGACGTGCGTATACAAAATCGCCCTCTCGCCCACGCCCTTAGCCCTCGCGGTCCTGACGTAATCCAGGCGGAGCACCTCAAGCACACTTGACCTTGTCAAGCGGGTTGTCACAGCCATCATCCCCGCGCTCAGTGTCACGGCCGGAAGTATCAGGTGCTGGAGCCCTCCGTATCCGGCCACCGGTAGCAGATTCAGGTAAAGCGAGAACACCAGAATGAGAATAAGCCCCAGCCAGAAGCTGGGCATGGCAATGAAAAACGTTGCGAGGCCCATGCTCAAATAGTCGAGTTTTGAGTTCTGCTTGGCCGCGGAAATCACACCAAGGGGTATGGCAATCAACACAGATATTATCGTGGCGGCCACAGCTAACTCGATCGTGGCCGGCAACCTGACCATTATTTCGTCAAACACAGGCCTTCCTGAATAGATAGACGTCCCGAAATCACCATGAAGCGCGTTGCGAAGCCATCGCAGGTACTGCACCCACAGCGGATCACCGAGATTAAACATCTGCTCTGTAGCCGTGATCTCCGATTGAGAAGGGTTATATTCGGGATCTCCGACAAACACCCTTTGGACGATTGTAACCGGCGTCTCGCCCGGCATAATGGAGAGAAGGAAATAAGTCATCGACGCCACCACAAACACCACAAACACCGCTATCAAAGAACGCTTTGCCACGTATTTGAGCATGGTTAACTCCCCAAAACCCGTGAAAATTCCCGCTCCGCCCGGCGTTAACGCCTCCGGACAAGGGAATCCACCGGGAAAGTCCCGGCAACTTTCCCGGTAGACAGACTTTACTTCTCTACGTACATCTCAGGATTTAACATGTAATCATGTGCCACGGGATTGAACACAAAGCCTTTGACATAGTCACGCATCACGACAGCGACCTTGTAGTAAGCCACATGGATCAATGGCATGTCGTCAACCGCTATCTCCTGGACCCTGTCGTAGATCTTCTGTCGCTTCGCCTTGTCGAAAGTCCTCAATCCCTCCACAAGCAACGAATCCATTTCCGGGTTGGTATATCCCCACACATTGTAGTTCCCCTTGGAGTAATACGTACGTCTGAGATAGAAATCCGGATCAGGTACCATTGCCTGCGCATACGCCGAAAGCTTCATATCACGG
>WFSD01000066.1 GCA_015486235.1 Anaerolineae bacterium | reverse complement strand
TGGAATGACAGAAGAGGGCAGGCGCGTGACAGCCTGTAAGGGTACAGCCCTACGCCAGAGGCCACATGCTGCGCCCCTACCCGGCGGTATGAAATTCCATGGGGTCGGTGCGGCGGATTTCCGGAAAGAGGTCGAAATGCTTGTCGGCAGATATGATGGTGTAGATGCCATTGTTCAACATCACGGCAACGTGGATAAGGTCGCACATTGGAATACTCTTGTGGCCTTCCATGAGAGCCATGGCCGCCTGTACGTCCTCCAGGTACACAGGCAGGACTTCATGGAGAGTGTGTGCAAAATCACTGGCTATTTGGATTCCTTTTTCGTCCATTCGGATGGAACGGTATCTGTGAAGGATTTCTTGCAACACTTCCACGCTGGAAATGCCGTAGATCTCGTCGCTCGCGATCATATCAAGGACGCGGGTACAAGGTGCCTTGTATGGATCTGGGATGCCATTGGAATACATCGGGACATTGGCGTCAACAAATGCCTCGCCCGCTACTTTCAAAGCGAATCCTCCCATCTCGTTTCAGCCACGCGCTCCATCTCCTGCCAGTCACCCACCGGACTGTTGCCAGAGGCGATTCGCTTGACTGCCTCAAGTCGCTCCTCGCGCGTGGCTGCCCGCCCGGCGGCCGTGTCGAGAAGTTCCCGCATGACGGCAGAGAGTGACTTTTTGCGGCGCTTTGCGAGAATCCGCAACCGTCGGTATTGCGCAGGAGTCAGCATTATCTGCACCCGTTCTGTGTACTTTTCCGCAGTCTTTGGCATCATGACCTCCTATTTCCCATCTTCCCCGGAGTCGTCATACAGCGGTTCCTCCCACATGGATTCGATCTCCCGCTCCATCTCTTCCCAATCGGAGACAGGTAGATTCATCTCCGACAGCGATTTCACTGCTTCGAGACGCCTTTCCCGGATGAGTTCTTGCTGTTCCTCCAGCACTTCTCTTTTCAAAGCATGGAGCCGGGCATCACGCAGGAACTCCCGGTTGAGTTCGCTGGCGAGGAGCAGTCGCGCCATGACTTCCGGGGAAAGCCCGCGCTGCTCCGCCATCTCCCGAAGCAGGCAGAACTGCTCCGGAGTCAGCCGGACGGTCAGTTCGACATCACGAGGCGCTTCCATCTCGCATTCCTACGCTTGCGTTTTCCGGGCATGTGCGGCTATGGATTTGCACGGGGCGTCCCGGAACCATCCAAATCATATCACAATTTCGATCCCGCGACAACGGGCCATCGCGAGTGGGTCAAAGGAAACGCCAAGACGCAGAGGAACGGAAGACACAAAGATTTTTCAAAAGCCCTTTGCGCCTTCGCTCCTTCGCGGCTTAGCGTTTCAGACGCTCCCTCAATCTCACGGGATGTTACAGGAGGCATGAATGAACCATCTCAGCCATAGGGCCGCTTCCGAGCGGCGGATGCATTCGAAACACCTGCACGAAGTGGATTTCGACAAAGCGCCTTTCACCGTCCTCTGGGAGGTGACGCGGGCGTGCGCGCTGGCATGCCGCCACTGCCGTGCCAAGGCGCAGCCGAAACCAGATCCACGCCAGCTCACCACGGAGGAAAGCATCCGGCTCATAGACCAGATCGCCGAATTCGGCAGCCCGATACTGGTCTTCACCGGCGGCGATCCGATGATGCGCCGCGACCTGGAGCAACTGATCCGATACGCAAGCCAGGAGAAAGGCCTGCGCACGTCCCTGACCCCCAGTTCCACCGCGCTGGTGACGAAAAAGCGGCTCAGGAGCGTAATGGATGCAGGCATACGCCGGATCGCCCTGAGCCTGGACGGCCCGAACGCGGAAATCCACGATAGCTTTCGTGGGTTCTCCGGCTCCTTCCAGCGCACTATGGAGATCCTGCAGGACGCCCAGGACGTAGGACTTTCTGTTCAGGTGAACACCGCTGTTACCAAGATTGATCTGGACTACCTGGGGGAAATGGTGCCATTCCTGGAGAAATACGGCGCCGTGCAGTGGTCGCTTTTCTTCCTGGTGCCGGTGGGACGGGCGCGGATCGAGGACATGATCTCGCCGCAGGAGCACGAGCGAGTATACGACTGGCTCTACGATCTTTCCAAGGACGCTCCTTTCGACGTGAAGGCCACGAACGCCCAGGCGTACCGGCGCGTGGCGATCCAGCGGGCGCGAGCGGAGGCAATAGCGGCGGAAGGAAAATCGCCGAAGGAAGTTGCAATCCAGGGCGCCGGATTCCAGTATGCCGATGGCCTCAACCGCCCGGTGAAAGGCGTGAACGACGGAAAGGGAGTGGTCTTCGTCAGCCATGTCGGTGAGGTGTACCCCACGGGGTTCTTCCCGCTGAGCGCGGGGAACGTGCGGGAACGCTCGGTGGTGGATATCTACCGGAACTCCCCTCTCTTCCGAGACCTGCGGGATGAGAGCAAGCTGAAAGGGAAATGCGCCGTCTGCGAGTTCCGGGACGTGTGCGGCGGCAACCGGAGTCGGGCATACGCCCTCACCGGCGATCCACTGGAATCGGAACCCACGTGCGTCTGGGTGCCGCCGAAGTATCGGGAGATGGTGAAGCATGGCGAAGCCGAGCCAGTAGACGAATATTTCATCAAACGCATCAAGCCGGAGTTCCTGACGCCGGAGCTGGCGGAGGCGTTGAGAAAATTGCAGTAGGGCGAGGGGAGGCTATGAAACTGAGAGCCGATAGCCGGTAGCCGACAGCCGTTAGCGCAAGCACACGAACGTTGTAATCGCTATCGGCCAACGGCCACCGGCTAATGGCTGGCAGTAAAGCGTCTC
>WFSD01000065.1 GCA_015486235.1 Anaerolineae bacterium | reverse complement strand
GCCTCCCACTGGCCTTTGTCTATCGACTGGATACCCGCCCGCACGATCTCGCCGATGTAGGTGGAGGTGAAGAGGATGAACGCTATCAGAGCCGACTCCCAGTTGCTGATATGTTCCATCCCCTTGACCACCTGCGGGATGGTGATGAACATGTAGATGATGAACATGAACAGCGGCACACCGCGGATCAGCTCGATGTATGCGATTGCCGGCACGCTGATGAACGGGTACTTGGAAAGCCTCGCCATGCCAGCGATAACGCCCAGGATGAAGCTGGCCATGATCGAGATGCTTGCCAGGAAGAACGTGAGCTTCAGCCCCTGGACACTATCGAACCGCTTGAGAGGTATGTGAACTCCGGCGCGCCTGGCAAACCAGACCACCACCACCAGGAGCACGACGTAGCCGATGCCGAGCTTGAGGGATCGGTTGAAGGCAATCCACAGCAGGATCAGCGGGAGGGCAATCGCAGCAATCAAAAGGGAAAGTTCCGCGATGAACACCACGAAGCTCCAAAGTGCCCCCCATACTCCGACACCGCTCTCGGCCAGGGGTGACCCGCCGATCAGGTACGGGAAGTTGCGGACGATGCTCCCCCAGGCTATGTGCGTGGGGGAAGCCATACCTTTCTCAATGTTGGTGATCATATAAGGCTTCCCGGCCACGGCCACGCCGAGGACCAGCAACACGAGCCCCGCTATCCAACCGATCTTCTGCCGTCTGGCGGCCACAGCTTTCGTTTCCACCTCCACGACGTGGATGTTGATCCCCACCAGAACGATAATGCTCCCGAAGAGCACCCACCATATTCCGTCGCCCAGCCCGGTGAAATAAACATCGCGAGAGTTATTGTAGCCGATGAGCCAGATCAGCCAGACCAGGGGAGCCAATGAGCCGACAGTAAGGGCCAGGTAGAGGATCTCACTCCCGGCCCCCGTGATTTTCCTGGAATATCGCTCGAGCACGAGCCCTATCAGCGTCACGATGGCGGAAAGGGGTATCAACGCGAGCAGTATCCGGAACCTGCCGTGCCCATACAGAAGCAGGTACCAGCCGGTGCTGCCGTGAGGAAGTCCGACGATCTTGCTGAAGACTCTGTCGAACCAGGAAGAGGAGCTAAATCCCAAAAGCATTACCATGGCGCCAATGCCGATGATTTTCTGACCTGCGGTGAAGAACAGAGGATTGAGCAAGTTCCATAAGAAGCCCATGACCGCGCCTGTTACCTCTCCGATTTTCTCCGTGGTGACGCTGATCCAGTCCTTTTCGATGTGGGTGCCGGTTCTGGTGCGCTTCTCGCCGGAGATCACGTAGTTGATCCCGTTCATGATAGCCGAGAGGGTCAGGGTACCGGCCAGATAGATGAGCGTGGCCGCGGTGAACACCTCAAAGCCACGGAATGTCTGAGCTTCCACCTCGTTTGCCATGAACAGCAGGTCGGTGACCCCGATGGTCATGATTACCGTGGAGTTCTTGTACAGGTTGATGAACTGGCTCGCCAGAGGCGGGATCACGATCCGAAACGCCTGCGGAAGGATGATGTACTGGAGCGTCTGGAGCGGGGTCAGTGCCAGCGAGTGGGCAGCTTCCCACTGCCCCTTGTCAATGGAGAGGATGCCCGCCCGGATTGCCTCGGACATGTAGGCACCGGTGTAGAACGAAAGTCCCATGATGCCCGCAGCAGGCGGCGTCAGCCGGAACGCCAGCCCCAGGTTGAACGCCGACAGGAATACTGTCAGACCGAAGAACCAGAGGAACAACTGAACCATCAGCGGAGTGTTTCGGAAGAATTCCACGTAGACCGTAGAGATGGAATAAATCACTTTGTTCTTCGTGGTCCGCCCGACGGCCGAGATAGTCCCCAGCGTCAGGGCAAGCACGAAAGAGATCAGTACCACCTTGATGGTGATCCAGAGGCCCTTTCGGAGAGATGGCATGAGGGGGTCTTTCGGCGCCCAGAATTCCTTCACCATTCCCCATCTGTACCGCCCGGAAGCGACAAAAGCCATGTAGAAAGGACGTGCTATGAGTGCAAACACCAGAATCATCATGGAGATGGTCAGGTTGACCTCTCCGACTTTACGCACATACTTGTTGTCGCTCTTCTGGAGGATGTAATCTATCACCGGCCCCACCAGCATGAAGGGAAGCGATACGAGATACTGCTGATGGAGCGTCAGCGAGCCTGCAAGTTTGCCCCACAACGGTATATGGCTGCTAATAAAAGGGAGCCAAAGGGAAACTCCCAAAAAAGCGGTTACTAAGCTAACGAGGTAGGTGGTGAGCTTGAGTTGCCACGGTGCAGTTTTCTTCATATGCTACTCCCCCGTTTGTTGATCCGAAGGTAGGTGGCCGGGCCTGCCGTGGTAGGGGCGCAGCATGCCACGCCCCTATCACGTCATTCGATTTACTTGCCGAGCTTGATGTAGCTCTTGCCGGGCCAGATGTCCAGATTCCACGGTTCAGCGCTCGCGCCAAACCACTTGTGGTAGATCTTGTCATACGTTCCGTCCATCTTGATGTCCTGCAGCGTAAAGTTCACGAGATCACGGAACTTTGCATCGTACCGAGGAACACCCATGCCATATGGCTCGATGCTGAACCGCTTGCCGACAACCTCGAGCTCCGGGTTCTGCTGGGCATACCAGTACAGCATGCTGGAGTCAGTAGTCAGCGCATCCGCACGCCCATCCTTCAGCGCCTGGATGCCCTGCGGGTACTCCTGCAACGGCAAGATCTGAATCTTGATGCCAAGCTTCTCCGCCTCATGCTTGATGTTGTCAATGGAGGTGGAACCCTGGATCGCCGTCACGACCTTGCCATCCAGGTCCTTCACGTCCTTGATGCCAGAGCCTTTCTTCACCAGGATCATCTGACCATCCATGAAGTACGTGATGGAGAAGTCTATGGTATCGTCACGAGGTTTCGTATGTGTCATGGATGCAGCAACAAGGTCAACTTTCCCATCTGCCAGCATCGGAATTCGGGTCTTGGATGTGACCTGAACCAGATCGACAGCATTCGGATCGCCGAGCCACCGCTTGGCAAATTCGTGCATCAGGTCGATGTCGAAGCCAACGTTCTTGCCGCTCTTGTCCACGAAACCAAAAGGCGGGAAGTCGTATTTCACACCGGCAACGATCTTGCCACGCTTCAGGATCTTGTCGACGGTGGACTCTGCTGGCGGGTTGAAGTCCTTCCCGATTTTCTGGATGCCAGGATTCTTGCCAGGCCAGATGTCCAGATTCCACGGTTCAGCATTCGCGCCAAACCACTTGTGGTAGATCTTGTCATACGTTCCGTCCATCTTGATGTCCTGCAGCGTAAAGTTCACAAGATCACGGAAGTAGGAATCGCCCTTTGGAACACCCATGCCGTATGGCTCGATGCTGAACCGCTTGCCGACAACCTCGAGCTCCGGGTTCTGCTGCGCATACCAGTACAGCATGCTGGAGTCAGTAGTCAGCGCATCCGCACGCCCATCCTTCAGCGCCTGGATGCCCTGCGGATACTCCTGCAACGGCAAGATCTGAATCTTGATGCCAAGCTTCTCCGCCTCATGCTTGATGTTGTCAATGGAGGTGGAACCCTGGATCGCCGTCACGACCTTGCCATCCAGGTCTTTCACGTCCTTGATGCCAGAGCCTTTCTTCACCAGGATCATCTGACCATCCATGAAGTACGTGATGGAGAAGTCTATGGTATCGTCACGAGGTTTCGTATGGGTCATGGATGCAGCAACAAGGTCAACTTTCCCATCTGCCAGCATCGGAATTCGGGTCTTGGATGTGACCTGAACCAGTTCGACAGCATTGGGATCGCCGAGCCACCGCTTGGCAAATTCGTGCATCAGATCGATGTCGAAGCCAACGTTCTTGCCGCTTTTGTCCACGAAACCAAAGGGCGGGAAGTCGTACTTCACGCCAGCGACGATCTTGCCACGCTTCAGGATCTTGGCCACAGTGGACTCGCCGGCCGCAGCGGGCTTCGCCGCGGGTTTCTTCGTGGGTGCGGGAGCCTTAGTAGGCGCCGGAGCCTTGGTAGCAGCAGCCGGTGCTTTCGTGGGAGCCGGAGCCTTGGTAGCAGCAGCCGGTGCTTTCGTGGGAGCCGGGGCCTTGGTAGGCGTCGCTTTTTGCCCGCAGGCACTGAGAACCATAACGAGCACCAACAACAGAGAGATCAACATCCAACTTCTTCTCTTCATCGGTTGAAACCTCCTCCTTTTAAATTTGGATTTTTTGAGAGTATCGGCAACCAATCTTACTACACTGAGAGAACCTGTTCCTGGGCTTCATCACCCCCTTTCTGTTGGATATTGGTTCGCTTGGGATCAATGATGCAGAATCTGGCTGAGGAAGAGCTTGGCTCTTTCATGCTTAGGATGCTGGAAGAATTCCTCTGGCGTTGCCACTTCTATGATCTCCCCGGCATCCACGAAGACCAACCTGTCGCCCACCTCTCTGGCGAACCCCATCTCGTGGGTAACTACAATCATGGTCATGCCCTGGCGCGCCAGGTCACGCATGACGTCCAGCACCTCACGGATCATCTCCGGGTCAAGGGCGGAGGTAGGCTCGTCGAAGAGCATCAGTTTCGGGTTCATGGCAAGGCCACGGGCGATGGCTACACGCTGCTTCTGGCCGCCGGAGAGCTGGCCCGGGTATGCATGGGCTTTCTCCGGAATGCCAACCCGCTCCAGGAGATCCATAGCCAGCTTTTCGGCCTCTTCTTTTTTCATCCCTTTGACTTTGATGGGGGCCAGGGTGACATTCTCGAGGGCTGTCATGTGAGGAAACAGGTTGAAATGCTGGAAAACCATCCCGATGCGCTGTAGCAGGTCGTAATGGATACGTCCATCGCTCACGTCCACCCCATTCACGACAAGCCGCCCGCTATCGATCTCCTCCAGTTGGTTGATACAGCGGATCATGGTGCTCTTGCCGGATCCGCTCGGTCCGGCGACGACGACCACTTCTCCTTCTTCTACGGTGAGGTTGATGTCCTTGAGGACGTGAAGAGAGCCAAACCACTTGTTCACGTTTCCAAATTGTACAATTGGTTTTCCCATAAGACCTCCGGGAGGGAGAGATAGGATGATTTAATATTTGCGAGAGCATCGGATAATGCGATGCAAAACCGAGTGATCTAAAACACTCCACCATCATATCACAATCGAGTGCATATGTCAAAAAGGAAAGCATAGGAGTGCGCAACAATTTCTGGAGGCCCTACAGGCCCCCAGAAATTTACCTGCCTCTTGGGAGGCTCTCGTCTCGTCAACCCCTGGCGAGTCACAGCACAAGCCCTGCATCGAGTGTAAGGGTTCCCAGGAGCGTTTCCGGGCCTTGATTTGCTTCGAAAGCTCCCTCTCTACCCGAGAGGCTTCTCAAAGTTCCAGCAAAAGCCACTTGAGTTGTAGGGTAGGCTGTCAGCACACACTATGCGGAGTTGATCTTGCGATCGGGGAACCAGGAAGAGGCTGCCAGGGTGATTTTTTCGAGTGTGGACGGTCACCCAGGGCCGGGGCTTGGCTTTTCAACCCAGCTCCCGCTCACCGAGGAACCTCCGGATATGAGGGCCCAGGGCGTAGATCAGGAACATGATGTACAACACCTGAAGCATCGGCTTGAACGAAAGCGCAAATACCGTCATGCTCCCGAACATAGTTGCCGCCAGCGCCAGGGAGATCGCCTGCGAACTGGCGGTAGCCCCCAAAATGAGTATCATACCCTGCGAGTAACCTACCTCGAACAGCTTCGCCGCCAGCAGCGCCAGAGTTGTCTGCACGACGTAGTAAACGAACAATCCCACAGCCACCAGCAGGAACACTACCGGGTGCCGCATTACCTTGGAGGCAACCTTAGCCACCGAGAAAAACACGATCATCAGGATGCCAATGGCGGAGACCCCAGGAAAGTACTGCTTGATCTCCATGAAATACGGCATCCCCTTCTTGCGAATGATCTCCCGTCGGGTAAAGTAGCCGAACACCAACGGCACGGTAATGTACGCCAGCAAATTCAGCGCCAACTGTTTTGTATCGATGGGGAGCAGCGGGCCTCCACTAAGGCGGATGATGATCGGCGAAAGTATCGGGGTGAGCAACAGCCCCACCACCGCGATGACCAGGGCGTCCTCCACGCTGGCATCCGCTATACCGCTCCAGCCGATCAGCATATTAGAGCACGGTATTGCCCCGACGAGTATAATCCCAAGCGCCAGCTCCGGGTAGCCCGCCAGGATGGTTCGGGATATCACGTAAGCCGTGCCAGAGGCCACGAAGAATGCAAATGTCAGCGTTAGAGCGATCAGCCTGTAATTTCGCCCGGCCCTCTTCACCCTCTCCACGACCATACCCGTGAGCATGGGGTACAGCATCAGGAAGATTGCCAGAATACTGATGGTCTTGATGTTCATCTGCTGGACATTGAAATACAACCCCGCCAGCAAAGCCAGCACGAAATCGACAGCGACGTAAAGATACAAGCGTCTCTTGATGTGTAGCAGCAGTCCTTTCACGCGTAGAAAGCCTCCACCAGATATCCGGCACTAATCTTAACCCACACTCCCAGGGCAGCAAAATCCATGACGAGGTGGAAAACGAAAAAGCGTGTCCCAGATCGATTGAAAGTCCCTTCACAACATAGTCCTTGTCATTCCAAGCTCCTGAGACACCTCCAGCATCCACCGACTCCGAGCGATGAGTCGTACCATGCTTCAGCACGTCAAAAAAGCTCCAGAGACAACATGGGCCTTCGATTCGCTTCGAAGGCCCTGTCCATTTAGAATCAAGCGCGTAACATGAGTCATAGATTCCTCTCGGCCAGGATCCTCAATCCCTCCAGGGTCAGCCATGGCTCTACTGCCTCAATGACCTCCGTATGAGGTGCGATGAGCCCCGCGAGCCCACCAGTGGCGATCACGTGGGCTTCTGCACCCATTTCCTTCCTGAAACGTTCTACCATCCCTTCCACCATGCTCACGTATCCCAGGATGAGCCCGCTTTGCATGGAGTGGACAGTGTTCCTCCCTATGGCCGCAGGAGGGGCTGCCAACTGGATTCCTGGAAGCTGGGCCGTTCTTTCCGCCAGTGCTGACGCCGCTAATTTCAATCCAGGAGCAATAGCCACGCCCAGGAAGTCGCCCGATGCAGAGATTGCGGTGAAGACCGTGGCTGTGCCAAAGCTGATAGCGATGCACGCATCCCGGAACCGGTCGTAAGCCGCAACGGCATTCGTCACCAGGTCCGCCCCCACCTCCGCCGGATTGTCTGCCAGAATGCGTATCCCTGTTCGTATGCCGGGCCTCACCACCAGCAGGTCACTTTGCAGATACTTCTGCACGATTTCGACGAAAGTATCGGTAACGGGCGGCACCACGCTCGCCATGCTCACCCGGGCGACTTTTTCCAGCGGAATATGACGATCCCAGAACAAACCCTTGAGCCACATCGCGTACTCGTCCGGCGTGGCGTTGCGAACGGTTCGCAGCCGCCATCGGGATATCCAGCTGCCGTCGTAGGCCCCCAGGGTTATCTCGCTGTTTCCGATGTCTATAGCCAGGAGCATTCGTACCTCCACTACAGGTTAGACTTGCCAGAGCCTGTTTCTACCTTTTTCCATGCAAGCACCACTGGCACGGTGATGATAACCGCTACCACGATTTCTGGCAAGCCATGAGTGATCCCAACCGCCAGTGCTGTTTTCCCATCCAGGTACCCCCGCAGCACTATCATTCCCAGCACCAGAACAGTGTTGGTCAGGGTACCCACAACAGTGGCCACTGTTACGGCAAGCGATATACCCCATCGCTTCGTCAGAGCGTAGGCGTAGTAAGCAAACAGCCCAATGAACAGCCGTGGCAGAATCGCCACCAGCGGGTCTTTGAAGATAGGCGTGCTGGCGTCCAGGAAGCTGTAGATGCCAAAAATCGCCCCGACGATAACCCCCACCACAGGCCCTTCCAGGATTCCTCCGAGGATGGCGGGGATGTGCATGATCGTTGCATGCCCCGCTGGGGTCGGGACTGGTATGAACCCCAGCTGTGTTGCGCCGAGCACAATCGTTATTGCAGATAGTGCCGCGGCTACTGTGATTTTGCGTGCGGGAAGCAAATCTGTCATGTCAACCTCCTCCGATTTTTGTACGATATACCTCCCCATCCGCGGGTACCCGCGGATGGCTTCCTACCTCATTTGTTAGGCGCTACCCTGCCAGAACAGCCAGGATCGCCACTGCCAGACTGGCGGCGATCGCCAGCGCATCCTGCCGCCGGAAATGCAGGCTTCGGTAGTACGTCCGTCTCTTCCCCCCGACAAACCCCCGTGCTTCCATTGCCAGGGCCATCGTCTCTGCCCGCTGGAGAGCCATCAGGAAGAAGGGTACCATCAGCGGAAGCATCGCCCTGGCACGTCGCGTGAATTTCCATCTCCCACCCTCGCCGAAATCCGCACCCCTGGCGAGTTGTGCCTTCACCAGCCGTTCCGCCTCCAGCGCAAAGGAGGGCACAAACCGAAATGTCAGCGAAAAGATCATCGCCAGTTCGTATCCGGGAACGCCAAATCGGTTCAGCGGCAGGAGCAGGCTTTCCATACCCCGACCCATTTCTGCTGTGGAAGTCGTCGAGGTCAAAAGGGCGGTAAGGAGGATAAGCGTCCCAAAGCGGATGAAGATCAGCGCTATCAGTCTGAGGACGCAGTTGCTCACGGAGAGTGCCCACCAGTGCCAGAGAATCATGCATCCGGTACCGGAAGCCACATGCGGAGCGAAGATCAGATCGAGGAAGGCGATGGCGATCAAGAAAGGGATGGCAGGTTTGATCCCCGCCATGGCGTAGCCAAAAGGAATCCGGGCAATGGCAATCAGCCCCAAAGTCAAGAACAGCATCCCCAGGTTGGCCGGAATGGAGGGAGCGAGCGTTGCAGCGGCCACCAGAAGCAGGAAGGAAATGATCTTCGCCCGCGGGTCGAGCCTGTGGATCGGCGACCCAGAAGGAAGGTATATGCCTATGTTCACTTTCCGCAGGAATTCAAAATCTTCCATATGTATACCCTCCAAAAATCAGCGAACTGGCGAGCCGACAAGCCGATGCGTCGGCGAACCCGTGGGTCGGCGGATTAGAGATTCTAAGGCGTTAACCATCTCGCCAGCAGTCAGGATGCCCCCTGGCAAAGGGATTCCCCGGTCTCGCAGTGCGGAGGCGAGTCTGCTGACAACAGGCACATCCAGGCCAAGGGATTCAAGCATCTCAGGGTGGCTGAATGCCTCTCTGGTGCCGGTCCTCATGGCAATCTCACCGCCATCCATTACCACCACATTCTCCGTCATCTCCGCAAGGTCTTCCATCGTATGGGAGGAATAAACCAGGGTGATCCCCTTTTCCCTCTTCCAGCGGGAAAGTCTCTGGAGCAGCTCCTTGTGGGAAGAGGGATCGAGGCCAGCAGTCGGTTCGTCCAGCAACAACGCCTCCGGGTTCAGTGCCAGGGCACCCGCCAGGGCTACCCGCCGCCGCTCACCACCGCTCAGCGTGTACGTAAGCCTGTCCTTGTACAAGTCGAAATCCAGCCCCACGGCTTCCATTGCGCCGCGGACACGTTGTCGAAGACCCTCCCTGGACAACCTCAGCTTCCGTAGCCCGTAGGCGACGTCATCGCCGACAAATCTGGCGAAGACCTGGTCCTCTGGCTGCTGGAACACCATTGCCACAGACCGCCTGATGGATGTGATCCGGTCTCGCATTTGCTGAATATCCGTTCCATCCACAAGCACCTTCCCTTTCTGTGGGGAAAGGAGTCCGCTCAGGTGCTGCATCAGGGTGCTCTTTCCGGATCCGGTGCCCCCCATCAGCCCTACCGAGCCACCGCGAGGGACGGAGAAATCCACCCCTTTCAATGCAACCGTCTCCAGGGGGGTGCCGGCCATGTAAACGTACCACACCCCTTCTGCTCTCAGGAAGGCTGTTCCTTCAGGGCGATCGCCCGCTCCGCCCAAGATCGGTGCGAACCGGATTGGTCTTCCTGCCAACGCCTTCGCGGCGGATTCGGCGAGGGCATCCACGGTCAGCACGTCCTTGGCGATCCGTCGGTCCAATTCGTGGAGCCTGTAAGCAATCCTGGTGATAGGCGGCACATCCAGCCCCCATCGGAGCAACTGGTTTCTGTCAGAGAAAATTTCCTCAGGACTTCCTTCTGTTGCAATCTCACCTTGGCGCATCACGATCAATCTGTCTGCAAGAGCGGCTTCTTCCATGAAATGAGTGACGAGGAGTACGGCCATCCCCCCCTGGTTGAGCTTCCTTGCTATTTCCAGCACAGATTTTCGTCCGGCGGGGTCGAGCATGGAAGTGGCCTCGTCCAGGATCAGGATCTTCGGCGACATCGCCATTGCTCCAGCGATGGCGACTCGCTGTGCCTGTCCCGCGGACAACTGGAAAGGAGGGCGGGCACGCAAATCCCACACACCAACTTCCTTTAGAGCACACTCGACACGCCGGACGATTTCCTCTCGAGGCACGCCCAGGTTTTCCGGTCCAAACGCCGTGTCTTCCTCTACTGTAGAGCCGACGATCTGATCCCGGGGCGATTGGAACACCATGGCTGCTGTGCGTCGGATTTCCTGCAGGAGCGCTTTCTGGCGGGTATCTATCCCATCGACAAGCACTTTTCCACGGGTTGGGGCAAGGATGCCATTGATGAGTCGCACGAGGGTGGTCTTGCCGGACCCGTTAGCCCCGATAAGGGCAACGAACTCCCCGGGCTCGATGGCAAGATCCACGCCGCGGATGGCGGGAATGCTTCTCCCGCCGGGTATCTCGTAAGTGTACGAAACGCTGTGCAATTCTACAAGGTTCGCCATAGGCCTCTTTTCACGCAGGCCCGGACGTAAAAACGCCCCCAGGACGCATCCCAGGGGCGCAGAGAAGGCATTGCGAACCATTGGCCGTCTCGGTTGCCGGGCAATCCAAGCGTCCTGTTGTTATTTCGACCAGTTCTGCTGCTCACCGCCGTTTCCCCGGTCGGTGGCATATAAAATGATACCACCTAGAAGCCTGCAGGGCAAGAAACGATCTCCTCCCTCAAGAATGCGCTATCGCCGAACCCCAATCCCTGATCCCCAAACGCTGCTTCTCGGCGGGCTGCGAGCCCACCCAACAACTCGAGCGGCTTTTGCTAAAACTGTGAAAAGCCCCGGGCTACTCGCGTCGTGGCTTGACTAACAAAATGCTCAGGGGTATACTTGGTCAAGCATACCACACTTGTAAGGGGAATGGCGCGGTGTCCGTGCCCTTGCGCCTTTTACCTCTCCACCTTGTTGGGGGTTTCGCGATCCAGAGAATGCGGGCCGCTTCTGACTCTTACATCATGTTGAGAAAAGGAGGAACATATCAATGGTGAGAATAAAACAAGTTGCCGAAGACCTCTACCTCTTGAGAATGGATGATACCCGTGTCAAGTACTTCGAAGCCGTGTGGGAAATCCCAGAAGGGATAACTTATAATGCCTACCTGTTGAAGACGGACGATGGGGCTGTTCTGTTCGATACCTGGAAGCAGAATTACGAAGAGGAATTTGTCGAAGCTCTGTCCAGCCTGACCGATCCGAAGGAGATCAGGCACATAGTTGTGCACCACATGGAACCGGATCACAGCGGCACGCTGCCGAAAGTCCTGGAACTCAGCGAAAACAAGGCTGATGTTTGGGGACACTCTTTCTCCAAACGCTTGATAGAAGGACTGTATGGAATATCGCCCGCTTTCAACGCCATAAAGGACGGCGACACCCTGGAGATTGGCGGCCGGAAGCTCGTTTTCGTCCAAGCGCCATGGCTTCACTGGCCGGAAACGATAGTGACCTACATGCCCGACGAGGGAATCCTTCTGACAGGTGACATCTTCGGCGGATACTCGATCCCCAACGGTACTTTCGACGACGAGGCGGATGTAGAAAACTACCTCCACTTCTCCAAGAAGTACGTCATCACAGTGATTGGACATTACAAAGACAAGATCGCCAAGAACCTGGGAAAGCTGGAACAACTCAACATCGCACCAAAAATGATTCTCCCGGCTCACGGGATTCTCTGGAGGAAGAATCCGCAGCGGATTGTCCAGGCATACCTGGATTGGGGCGAGGGGAAGCCACAAAAGGGTAAAGTCGTAGTCGTGTACACCTCTATGTACCGCTTCGTGGAAAAAGCCATCAAGATTGCCGTAGCAGAGCTAGAGGCTCAGGGTTACAAGCCGGTGGTTCATAAGATCGTGGACGACTATCACTCTTCTCTGGCGGATATCCTGAGCGATGTGGCGGACAGCGAGGCAATTGTCTTCGGAACGGAAACTTACGAATCAGATGCTTTCCCCTATGCCGAATTCATCCTGAACGAGATGATCAAGAAGGTCGAGTACGAAAAGCCACTGCTACTGATCGCCATCTTCGGGTGGGCGGCTGCGGCTGGGAAAAAGCTGCGTTCCACTATCGAGAAGACTTCGTTCGATCTAGTTGACGTGGTGGAGTTCAAAGGGCTTGTCACGCCCGAAAGTGAGACCAGGATCAAAAAGAGCGTCAAAGACCTGGGGGCAGTGCTACGCCCGTAAACCGTGTTGTCGATAAGACAAAAAAGAGGGCGCGGCGTGTTGCATCCTAGCCTAGTGGTTCATCAAGCAAAACATTGCAGGCACGGTTTCCGATCGAATTCTATCTGAGAGAACGGGGCCTACCACACGTGTTCATGGGTAGGCGAAGGTAATGCCTTCGCCTACCCACCACCCACTGAAACGAGTTTGACAAGCCACCAGCAATTCACTAATGAGAGGTGAAAAAATGAAGCTCGGCGAGTTGATTCAATCCTCAGATTGGAAAAAGGAAAAGCATGTCCCGCTGATTGAGTGTCCGGACGTGGTCAAGGCGCACCAGCCGTTCGATGTAACCGTCAGCGTGGGGAAGGACATCCCGCACTCCAACACCACAGAACACTACATTGCGTGGATAGACGTGTACTTCAAGCCCGAAGGGGACAGGTTCGCCTACCAGGTGGGGCATTTCGATTTCCAAGCCCATGGCGAATCCACAAAAGGACCAAACAAAGGCCCGGTTTACGCACATCCAAAGGTAACATTCTCGATGCAGGTGAACAAGCCTGGGACGCTGCTGGCCCTGGCGCTTTGCAACATCCACGGGCTGTGGGAATACGAGAAAAGGGTCGAACTAGTACCCTCTCAAGCCTGAATCTTTGGGTATGAATTCTGTGCAACTTGGTACGCATTTCTGAAGAGTTGCCACGAGCCTACGGAGCACCACAGCGAATGAAAATGGGCGCCGGCTCACACCACACCTGTGACACGGCGTATCTCGCCCGCTGATGGCGGGGCACATACCTGGAGTACGCTAGAGTATCGATTTCTTGACACTCAGCGTTTCAGCGGCTCCACATCAGCTATTTTCAAGGGGAGAAATCGTTAGGTGGCGTACAGTCTGTTGAAACTCACGAGGTAATTACAGGGGTCAGGGGAGCTCCAAATTTACTGGAGCTCCCACCTGGCGAGTTTAACCCTTTCTTTCTTTCATCAACCCGAGATCTTCGGAAATAGCCTGGAGATCTTCCTCATGCTCGACTTCATCCGCAAGGATCTCGAGGACAAGATGATATGTAATCGGGTCAGCCTCTTTGGTAATCGACAGAAGCTGCTGGTACACCTCGATAGCACACTGCTCACCCTCGATATTCTGTTCCAACAGTCTTTCCACACTGGGATCCTCAGGGGATTCATACCCACAGTTGCTCTTAGTAAGCCAGTCCTCAGGCTTCAACAAGGGATGACCCCCAAGCTGAATGATCCTCTCTGCCAGCTTCCCTGCGTGACCAAGCTCCTCAGATGCGTGTTCTTCCAGTTCGTCGACAACCGCCTGTCGCATAGGACCCTGAGCAACCTCGGCCCCAACCCAATACTGATAATACGCCAGCCACTCATCCGCGAAGGCCTTGTTAAGCAACTCGACAAGCTTGCCCACATCCATATTAACGATTTCCCTTCCTTTTGTGCCCATCTCAACCTCCTTGAGTAGATTTTGCTGAACTCCGTCAAAATGGTCGAAAATAAAACGCCGGTGCCTCTCCTGGCAGAGTTGGATTGACGGAAACGAGTTGCAAAAAGAAACCTCCCTGTCCACGACTGGCGGACGCTGTAATTTATACCACAGGTGCTCCGAGTTATCAAACTCCGAACACACTCGGGACTTCGAAGCAAACCCTGGGAGAACTGTAGGGCCCCCAGGGTGCACGCCGACATGGAACCACCATTGACCCAGTTGCCCTCCGCACGCATACCGGTGTATTATTTGCGTGTAACATGTTATTGGAGGTAGATTGCCCATGGGTGGATACCGCAGGGCATAAGTCCTCTTGGAGCCAGAACAATACGATCGGTTGAAAAACATAGGGCGTTCCCGTAACCTGCAATAGCGAAAACGGGACCGCGTGAGCCAGATCATCCGGGAACTGCTGGATCAGGCCCCGGCCAATGAGCAACACAGGTGAAAGGAAGCCCAGGAACCGCTGGAAGACCTGTTTGCGCTGGGTGATGTGGCCCAGAAGCGTTGAAGAGGAGAACTACCGAAGGATTTGGTTACACGCATCCGGGGGGAACATTCCGATGCCATCTACGAAAAGCTCTTCGATAGTCGTTGACGCCGGGCTTTCCCTGATGATGGTTCCGGACCCTGCCGAGATCTAAGCAAACCGCTCTGGTGGCAGCGGTAAGCAGTACCCAGAGTACCTGGCTTTCCACACGATAGTAGAGGAGGTTAACGCATGTCTTCGTTAAGTCCAAGCGCCAAACGGGTTCAGGATGCCCTCGATGCCCTCGAATTGCACCTGGAAGTGGTAGAACTACCGTCCAGCACACGCACTTCTGCCGAGGCGGCTGCAGCGGTGGGGTGTGACGTGGCTCAGATTGCCAAGTCCCTGATATTCAGGACGTGCCACACCGACAGGCCAGTGCTGGTGATTGCCAGTGGGGCAAACCGGGTGAACGAGAAACGGATTGCTGGGCTGATGGGTGAGGATATTTGCAAAGCTGATGCCGATTACGTGCGTCGGCACACGGGGTTCGCCATAGGCGGCGTGCCTCCGGTCGGACATTTGGAGCAGATACCAACGCTCGTCGACAAAGACCTGCTTCAGTTCGAAGAGATATGGGCTGCTGCCGGGACACCCCACGCCCTGTTCAAGCTGTCACCCGCTGATTTGCTGAGAGCTACTTCGGGGAAAGTAACTGGCGTATGCTGAGATAGAGAGGGCGTACGCGTATACAAACTGAAATCGTTGGTGGGGCCCAAAAACCGTTGGGATGGACGGCCTTGGCCCTCACCCACCTCAGCCCCTCCCTCTCCCGCTGGTGCAGGCGAGGAAGGGGCTGCCGGATGTCCGGTCAGCAGGGGTAAGGCTCGTCCCTACCCCAGGGCGAGGATAAGCCTCGCCCCTGCGCACCGACGGGAACGGCTTCGAGAGTGTCGCGTCGGCGCGTCCAGGCGGTTCGCCCTACAAAACTTGCCGCCAGTGGCGGCGCCTGCGACGGTGGAAACGGCTCAAGAGAGCCATTCCGACGCGATTTGCCGATTTTCCCACGGTGCAGCCTTGCCCGTGGTTCCCCTCTTCCCTCGCCCATAACAAATGGGAGAGGGAAGAGAAGAAAGCCGCCGAAGGTGGCCCGGGGATGGGTGATGGCAGAAAGGCTTTCCTCGCCTCCTCGCAAGGCAAGCTTATATCCTACTGCAACCTGGGAAATGCCGCTTTTACCTTCCGTTGACTCCAGTCGGTCATCTCGCTGACTTTCGGCGCAGGGCATACGGCGTCACCTCCCGATCTATCCTCGCCAGCCACGCAGCCTCCAAAACGAGCCACCTCGAGCCTCTATATGGGAGTAGCATCCCGGATCAACGGGCATCGGATGTTCGGATCCACGCCATAGCTCCCCGCGTACCTAAAAAGCAAGGCCCCTGGCATACCCGCCACGCTCTCTTGTCCAATCACTATTATGATGATATAATAGTATTATCATAAGCATGTCGATTGGAGGGAGAAGATGCCAGGACTCATAGCTCCACAAAGCCCGATAGAACTGAAGGCAAGGTACAGCCAACCCCTGTTGCTGCTCGGCGTTGCCGGGTTGCTAGTCGTCGCCCCACGATACGAGGGGATGGATCCATGGCTTCTAGAGGCCAGGCACAAGCTTGGAGACGATGCACTAAACGATCTCATCGACGCCCTCTCCGCCACCGGCGGCGTGTATCGCCTACCGGAGCAGATGATCGCACACATGCCCCCCGACATCGTAACGGGGTCGGCGGAATCATTCCTTGATGCCCTGGCCCAGGTTCCCGTGGAGAAGTGGGCTGAATGGCTGCAACAGGCAGTAGGCCACAATACCACGCTCTCCCTGGATGACACCAACGCCTTAGTTGAGCATTTGAAGAGCAGTCACCACCCACCATCCAACATGGAGAGGGCGCTTGAACTCTTGCGACATCCGGCGATGCACAAAGAACTGGTGCACCACGGGCTAAGGCGCCTTTGGGAGAGGGTATACAGAGACCAATACCAGCAGGAGGAGCACATTCTCCGCCAGGCAGCAAAAGCACTAGAGGCCTACAGCGGGCCTATGACTTTCCGCAGCGTATTCCTACGGCTTGCTAACAGGCCACTGCCAATGTCCCTCGAGCGTGATGTCGACAACGTGCGGACCTTGATCGCCATACCGATGCTGCATATAGGGCCATACGTCGTCTACTGTTGGGACAAGCAAACGCTGTACCTCTACTACAACGCCCAGCTCACTCTGTCCGAGGAACAGAAGCGGACCATCCACCAGCCACTTCTCGAATTCTATCCGGCACTAAAGGCATTGGGGGATGAAACAAGGTTGAAAATCATCTCGTTGCTTCGTCAGCGCGAGATGTACGCTCAGGAGATAGTCGATGCAGTGGACGTCTCCCAGGCGGCGGTCTCACGTCACCTGCGCTTGCTGGTGAGCAGCGGCGTGCTAAAAGTACGACGCAGTGGAGGACAGAAATTCTACAGCCTTGACAAAGAGACCATAAAACGACTCTCGACTGCTTTCCAAAAACTGGGGGAATAAATGTGCCCTCTTCTAAGAAAGCATGTGGTAGAGCGTCATAGCAAGGATGCCCATTGCCACCCAGGACATGATGACCTGATGCTCTCTATGTGGAAGCTAGCAATCCCCGCCGCGGGTGAGCAAAGCTTCAGCCTGATCGCGGGGCTGATAGACACATACCTTATAGGACATTTGAGTCCGGCCGCCCTTACCTCCGTCGGGATAGCCAATCAATGGGTGATGTTCATTTCGACGACGTTTCTGGTAGGGATAAGCGTCGGCACCACGGCCCTGGTTGCAAGAGCTACAGGCGCTGGAGATGCCTGCCTGAGCCAGCACGTATTACAGCAATCGATATTACTCGGCATCTTTCTGGGGCTCATCGGCACGATTGTCCTGTCGATCTGGTATTCCCCTGCCATAGCTGTGCTGCATACGCCGCCAGAAGCCGTACCGCTTGCTTCCGTGTACCTCAGGGTTGTATCTATTGCTTTCCCTCTGTGGGGCATCGTGACGGTGGGGAACGCGGCATTGCGAGGCGCCGGGGACACAACCACCCCCCTATTGGTCATGATCGTGGTAAACTTCGTGAACGTTGGAATCGCATGGGTGCTCATACGGGGCGTCGCTGGTTTCCCACAGTTGGGGGTACTGGGGGCAGCGTTGGGCGATATGGGAGGGCGCGTCGTTGGCGGAGTGGTGGTCGCCGCTCTGCTCATCCACGGCAAGGGAGACCTCCACCTGAGCCTGAGACACCTGAATGTGGATTCCCAAATGATCAAGCGCATACTCAACATCGGACTTCCATCCGGAGTGGAGCGCTTTTCTTTCCGCATCGGTATGATGACATTCAGCGGCATCATCGCCAGCCTGGGTAATATCGCCTACGCAGCTCACCAGGTTGCTGTCAACAGCGAAGCGCTTTCGTACATGCCTGGCTTTGGCTTTGCAGTCGCAAGCAGTACTCTGGTGGGACAATCGTTGGGGGCAAGTTGGCCAGATCGAGCGCGGAAAAGTGGCTATTTGAGCTACAAGGTTGGCGCTCTTTTCATGGCGCTGATGGGTGTGGTATTTGTCCTGTTCGCTGGTGATATCATGGGGATCTTCAGCAACGATCCCCACGTCATCGCTGCCGGAACCACACCATTGCGCCTTGCAGGAATTGCTCAGCCTTTGCTGGCAGCGGCCTTGGTGTTTTCCAATAGTTTGCGTGGGGCTGGCGATACACGGTTCCCCATGCTCATAAACGGGTTGTCCGTGTGGGCTGTAAGGGTGCCGCTGGCATACCTCTTCGCGATTAAGTTCGGCTGGGGGCTCAACGGTGCATGGCTGGCGATGGCGATCGATATAGCTGTACGGGGCTCATTGAACTTCTTCCGGTTCCGCAGCGGCAAGTGGGCACTCGTGAAAGTATGATCCGGAAGGGATGATAATGGACAGATGGATCTTCCATGCGCTGGGACCGCACGTTTTCCGGTAAGATCTGCACCACACCCGGCATTAAGATGGGAGATGTGTATCACGAAGCAGGGGGCCCACAATACGCTCTCACAGCCGAATCGTTGGGGGAGATTTTTCGTAACTATTCAGGGCGATGGCAGTCTCGACAACAAGGTCTTCTCACCGCAGAGAGACTTGAAAGCCGTTAGCAGTCAGCCGTGAGCCGATAGCGCCCCTTGCCCCCGCATCAGGATCTTTCATGAAAGCTGACGGCTATCGGCTCGCGCTCCGCGTTCTTTGCGGTGAGCACCTCTCCTCG
>WFSD01000064.1 GCA_015486235.1 Anaerolineae bacterium | reverse complement strand
TGCCGAGGCGGAGGAAGTCTCTCTGCCTCATACAAAATACGGCGTGCCAGTCTACTATCTGATAGCCCCCGCCGAGGCATCGGCGAACCTGGCCCGCTACGACGGCATCCGCTATGGCCTCTCCATTTCAGGGGAGGACCTGTGGGATGGGTACCGGAAGACCCGCGCCGCGGGGTTCGGCGACGAAGTGCGCCGGAGAATCCTCCTGGGCACCTACGCCCTCAGCGCCGGATACTACGACGCGTATTACCTGAAAGCCCAGAAAGTTCGTACCCTCATCAAACAGGATTTCGACCGGGCCTTCGAGAAAGTGGACGTCCTCGTGGCCCCGACGATACCCATGGTGGCATTCCAGATAGGGAAATTCGCGGAAGATCCCACGGCTATGTATCTTACCGACAGCCTGTCGCTGCCCAACGCCCTGGCAGGGCTTCCTGCCATCTCGGTGCCCGCCGGGTTCAGCGAGGGAATGCCTGTGGGCATCCAGGTAATGGCAAAGCCTTTCGCGGAGGAGGCCATCCTCCGGGTTGCCTACGCGTACGAGCAGGCGACGGATTGGCATCGGATGTGGCCTTCGGTAAAATGAAAAAGACCAGAAAGCAGGTAGCGGCCTTGTTGCGGGAGCATTCTCCCTACCTCTCGGCCAGGTACGGGGTGAAACGGATAGGGCTGTTCGGTTCCTATGCCAGAGGGACGCAGTAGGAAGGGAGCGATGTGGACTTTCTGATGGAATTCGGGAGGCCGATAGGCCTCGAATTCATGGAGCTTGCGGACTATCTGGGACGGCTGCTGGGATGCAAAGTTGACACCCTCACCCCGGCAGGAGTGCAGGGGATTCGGGTGAAGAGCGTGCGAGAGAGGATAATGGAGGAGATCACTTTCACAGCTCGTAGACCGGGGTAAGACGGAGGTTAGAAACAGGTGGAAACTGCAATCGGTGATGCGAAAACCAAGGAAATCATGAAGCAAGCGATCCTCGAACTCCTTCAGGACAGGCAATCCGAATTTCGCCGGATGATTCTGGATGCGATGGAGGAAATCGGCTTGGCAAATGCCATCCGCGAAGGGCGCCAGAACGATTTCGTGGACGAAGAAGAGATAATGGCGATACTGGAGGAGTGATGTGGATGTCGCTTTTGAGGCCAGCTTTGCCCGTGACCTGAGGCGCATCAGGGACAGAGCATTGCAACAGAGAATTCGAAGGGCAATCGACCGAGTAAAAGCGGCAAAAACACCACATGACATCCCTGGGCTCGCGAAAATGGAAAATTTTCCCGGATATTACCGAATCCGTGTCGGCGAGTACAGGATTGGGATCGAGATCGTGGGAAGTATAGCAATTTTCGTCCGTGTTCTGCACCGGAGAGATATCTATCGGTATTTCCCGTAACGGGACGGTGAGATTCGGACGTGAGGTAAGGGCTGCTAGCCGTCAGCCCTCGTAAAGATCTCATCCCAGGGACGAAAGCCGCTATCGGCTAACGGCTGACTGCTAACGGCTTTTTATTTCTCTGCGCACTCAGCGGGCTCCGCGGTGAAAGAGCCCTTTCGGCAAAGTCGAATTCAATTCGGAGGAAGCGATGAAGCTTGTGATACCTCTTGCCGGCTTCGGGACGAGAATGAGGCCGCACACTTACAGCAAACCCAAGCCACTCATCAACGTGGCCGGAAAACCGGTGCTGGCTCACATCCTGGATGGGCTCTCCGGGATCGACATCGAGGAGGCAATTTTCATCGTCGGATACCTGGGAGAGCAGATAGAGGCGTTCGTCGAGGCGAATTACGACTTTCCCGTAACCCGGTACGTGGAGCAAAGAGAGCTAAAAGGGCAGGCCCACGCCCTCTGGCTGGCGCGGGATTTCCTCACCGGCCCTATCCTGATCGTCTTTGTGGATACGATCTTTGAGACCGACCTGAGCATCCTGGAGAACCCGCTAGCCGATGGAATCGCTTTCGTCAAGGAGGTTGAAGACCCAAGGCGATTCGGCGTGGCCATCGTCGGGGAGGACGGGTACGTAGAGCGATTCGTGGAAAAGCCGGAAAGCATGGAGCACCGGATGGCGGTCATCGGCGTATACTACCTGAAGCGGGGAGAGGACTTACTTTCTGCCATCGAAGAACTGATAGAAAGGAACATTCAGACAAAAGGGGAGTTCTACCTGGCCGACGCGCTTCAGATCATGGTCGACCACGGGGCAAGGTTCGTGACTCACACCGTGGACGTGTGGGAGGACTGCGGCAAGCCGGAGGCTGTCCTCAAAACCAACCGTTACCTGCTGGGAGCTCACTACGACAACAGCACTGAGGCACGGGAATGGGTCGAGAACTCGGTCCTGGTGCCACCAGTGTACGTGGCGCCTACAGCGGAAGTTGTCGGATCGGTCGTCGGGCCTTTTGCCACCATCTCCAATGGCGCTACGGTGCGAAATGCCATGGTGCGGGATTCGATAGTGGGCGCTGGCGCCGTCGTCGAGCAGATGATGCTTTCCCAGTCGCTGATAGGCCAGGGGGCTGTAGTCAAGAGCAAGTTCCGCCGCCTGAACGTGGGTGATTCCTCCCAGGTGGATTTTAGCGATGACTGAGGATGCGATCGTGGAGGCATACGCCGGGGCCTCCTATCCGGAACGGCCCCGCAGCTTTATCCTCCACGGGAGAAAAATTGAGGTGGCATCCGTCGAGTGGAGAAAACGCGCTCCTACGACGATCTTGTTTCATGTGAGGGGCACAAATGGCAAACTCTACGACCTGGTTTACGATTTTCGGACCCAAGAATGGCAGATTCTGCCGTTAGAATAGCACGAGGAGGTGCAGAATGATCATTGGTATCCCGAAGGAAATCAAGGACAAGGAATTTCGCGTAGCCCTCACGCCCGGAGGCGTAGGGCATCTGGTCCAAGCAGGACACCGCGTCCTGGTGGAGACCAAAGCGGGTGTCGGCGCCGGATTCGGCGACGAAGAGTATGAGAAAGTCGGGGCCGAGATACTCCCAGCAGCTGCCGAGGTATACTCCAAGGCGGAGATGATTATGAAAGTGAAAGAGCCTCTCCCGTCCGAGTACCAGCACTTGAGAGAAGATATGCTTCTTTTCACTTACCTTCATCTAGCTGCCTGTGAGGAACTCACCAAAGAACTCATGAGGCGGAAAGTCACTTCAATAGCCTACGAAACCGTGGAGCTTCCCGACGGCAGGCTCCCACTTCTGACACCCATGAGCGAGGTCGCTGGCAGGATGGCGGTGCAGATAGCGGCCCACTACCTGGAGGAAACTCACGGCGGCCGCGGCAAGCTGATGGGAGGCGTGCCAGGGGTCAGCCCCGCCGACGTGGTGATCGTCGGAGGAGGCACTGTTGGCACCAACGCCGCAACGGTAGCACTGGGGATGGGTGCCCATGTCACGATCATCGACAAGAACATCGACAGACTCCGTTACCTGGAGGAAATCCTCCACGGCAGCCTCACCACCCTCAGCTCCAACCCACTGAACATAGCCAGCGCCGTGGAATACGCCGACGTGGTCATCGGAGCAGTTCTCATCAAGGGCGCCAGAGCACCACATCTGGTGACCAGGGAAATGGTCGAGCGGATGAAGCCCGGCAGCGTCATCGTGGATGTGGCGGTGGATCAGGGCGGCTGTGTGGAGACCATCCACCCTACCTCCCACAGCGAGCCGATCTACCTGGTGAACGGCGTGATCCACTACGGCGTGCCGAACATCCCAGGCGCCGTACCGCGCACATCTACCCACGCGCTCTCCAATGCCACCGCTCCATATGCGCTGGAACTGGCCAACAAAGGGTTCCTGGGAGCGGTAAAGGAAAACCCTGCGCTTGCCAAAGGCGTGAACGTGTACAAAGGGGCACTCACTTACAAAGCAGTAGCAGATGCTTTCGGGATGGAATACACCCCATTGGAGAAGTTGTTCTGAGTGCCTGGATTCTGACACGGTGAACATGGGGCGACACACGTCGCCCTATGTTCTTGCCTTGACGCGGGATTACAAAGGGGCAAAGCAATTGGTGGCGCTCAAAAGCAGTTGGATGAATTCGCCCGGGCGAAGGAGCGAAGATTGCCTTTCGCCCTCACCTATCACCTCGATCGCCTGCGAAGGCTACGCCGTGGGCAATCGGCGAATCGTGTCGAGTCGGCGCTTTTGAGCCGTTTCTATCCTTGAGCGCGCCAGCCGCGGTGGGTTTTGTAGGACGAGCTGTTAGCTCGCCTCCGGCCCGACATTCCCGAGGCTGCTTCTGCCGGTGAGAAAGGGGTGGGTGAGGACCAAAAGCAGCGCCATCCCACCAGTTTTGAGCACTACCAGGCAATTCACAGAACCAACAGATCGGCGACATGCGCGGTATCCCCATTGGATGGCGATGTCGCCAGGCTTGCCCCTATATCTTCCAGCAACAAGGAGGTTGCAATGGCACAGATGAATTTCGAACCTTTCCGCATCAAGATGGTGGAACCCATCGGCATCACCACCCCCGAAGAACGAGAACGACTCCTGAAAGAATCCGGATACAACGTCTTCCTGATTCCCGCAGAGAAAATAACCATAGACCTGCTGACGGACTCCGGCACAGGCGCGATGAGCCAGGAGCAGTGGTCGGCCATGATGCGCGGCGACGAATCCTACGCTGGAGCCAGGAGCTACTACCGGCTGAAGGACACTGTGCAGAGGATCACAGGAATGCCACTTTTCGTCCCTACCCATCAGGGTAGGGCTGCTGAAAACGTTTTCTTCTCCGCAATGGGCCTCACCAAGGGACATATCGTCCCTGCAAACCAGCATTTCGACACCACCCGCGCTAACGTGGAAGTACGTGGTGCCGAGGCCGTTGATCTGGTAATAGACGAGGGCCTCGATCCGCATAGTCACCACCCCTTCAAAGGGAACATAGACCTGGAGAAGCTGGAACGGTTGATCGAGGAGGTTGGCGCGGAGCGGATCCCGCTGGTGGTACTGACGATAACCAACAATTCCGGTGGTGGACAGCCGGTCTCCCTGGAGAACATCCGGCAGACAAAGGTTCTCCTGAGCCGCTACGGGATCCCGCTGGTCCTGGATGCAGCACGCTACGCCGAGAACAGCTATTTCGTCAAATTGCGGGACCCGTCGGCCAAAGGGATGAGCGTCGCAGAGATCGCCAGGGCGACTTTCGACCAGGCGGATGCATTCCTTATGAGCGCCAAGAAGGACGCCATCGTCAACATAGGCGGACTCATCGGCCTGCGGGACGAAAATCTGTTCCAGAAAGTATCCACGGAGCTGATCCTGCGTGAGGGGTTCATCACTTATGGCGGGCTGGCCGGGCGTGATCTGGACGCCCTGGCTGTGGGCCTGGAAGAAGGGCTGGACGAGCGTTACCTGGAGTACCGGATCGGTCAGACGGCATATCTGTTCCAGCGACTCAAGGATGCCGGGATCCCATTGGTGGAACCGCCAGGCGGCCACGCCGTTTTCATCGATGCCAAAGCGCTGCTGCCGCATATCCCACAGCGGGAGTTCCCAGCCCAATCGCTGATGGTGGAGCTGTACAGGGCTGGCGGCATTCGCGGGGTGGAAATCGGGAGTGTAATGTTCGGTAAAGTCGACCCAGTGACGGGGGAGGAGCACTGGCCGGAGATGGAACTGGCGCGGCTGGCGATTCCGCGGCGTGTGTACACGCAATCGCACATGGATTACGTGGCGGAGGTGTGTGCCGAGATTGCAAAACGGGCCGGAGAGTTACGCGGGTACGAGATCACATATCAGGCACCAGCGCTGCGGCATTTCACGGCACGGTTCCGGCCACTGTGAGTCAACCAAACTCTGGGTGGCGGCAGCGAAGCTGCCACCCAAACGTCCTCTTTATCAGGGACGGCACAGAATCGCAGGAGAATTTGCCTTTAGCCTCATTGGTCGGGTTTGTTTCGACCTGAAGCAGATCATGCACAAGAATTTCATCACCAAGGTACCACAGAACCCCCGGGCTTTCGAGGTAAATCGAAAGCCCCAAGCCGTCTCAGGACCTTTCTCGACGCACCCGGGGCGAATCACGATTTACCATTGGGGTCGACGAAGGCCGACGGCGGCTCAGGGGGACTCCTGGGGGCCTGTAGGGTCCCCAGGATTTGCTTCGCGTTCCCAATCCTCTCTCCAAAATCGTCTCCAAGGGGTTAAGCTGCTATAATCGTGGGCACAAGAGCCGAAGAGATGCTACCCTAAGGCAGCTCTGACGTCGAGAAACTTTCGGCTACAGATTAATCCGTGGCAGGAGGATGCTATGCTGGTTTTGAAATTCGGAGGGACATCTGTGGGTTCGCCGGAGGCATTTGCCCATGCCGCCGATGCAGTGATCGGGGCCAGAGAGCAGGATCGACAAGTCGTGGTGGTCACGTCCGCCATGAGTGGGGTCACGGACGCTCTGATTGCCTCGGCGGAGGCCGCTGAGGCCGGCGATCTCACGTCTTACCAACGATCTCAGTCCGAGCTCCTGGATCGCCATCGGGAAGTGGCAGAGGTGCTGGTGTCGGACGAATCGGAACGGGCAACGCTGGTCCAGTGGTTCCAGGACAGGTTGGATGAACTAGGGCGTCTCTGCCAGAGCATCGCCGTCCTGGGGGAGCTAACCCCACGAGGGCGGGACGTGGTCTCCGGGCTGGGGGAGCGGATGAGCGCCCCGCTCCTGGCATCGGTACTCCGGGATCGTGGGGTAGAAGCCAGGGCAGTGGAGGCCACCCACCTGATAGTGACGGACGACCGGTTTGGCGAGGCAGCGCCTATCATGGATGCCACTTGCAAAAAGGCCCGTTCGGCACTGCTGCCAGTGTTGGAGCGTGGGGCAGTCCCGGTGGTTACAGGTTTCATCGGTGCGACTGAGCGGGGGATACCCACGACCCTGGGACGCGGCGGCAGCGACTACTCTGCGTCCATCTTGGGAGCATGCCTGGGAGCCGAGGAAGTACAAATCTGGACCGACGTGAATGGTGTGATGACCGCAAACCCCAAAACCGTGCCGGAGGCGCGGACCTTGCCCCGCCTTTCGTATACTGAGGCAGCCGAGATGGCCTATTTTGGCGCCAAAGTCTTGCATCCCAAGACGCTGCTCCCAGCGGTGGAGAAACGGATACCGATCCGGGTACTGAATACTTTCAACCCCGACGGCCCTAGCACGCTCATCACCGGGGAGGAAAACTCCTACGGAACAGTGAAAGCGATCACTTCCATCGAGAACCTGAGTATAGTGAACGTGGAAGGGCGGGGTATGATGGGGGTGCCGGGCATAGCAGCCCGCACTTTTGGCACCGTCGCCAGGGAAGGGGTCAGCGTGCTGATGATCTCTCAGGCCTCCTCGGAGCAGAGCATCTGCTTCGTAATCCCGCAGAAGGACAGCCAGCGGGTGGTGAAAAGCCTGGAGGAGGAGATGACACGGGAGCTGGCGCGACGCCAGATAGACCGGATTTACAGCATAGACGACATCGTGATCCTGGCGGTCGTGGGAGCTGGGATGCGCGGCACTCCCGGCATCGCGGCACGTCTTTTTGGTGCCATGGGCTCTAACAATCTGAACGTGATAGCCATCGCCCAAGGCTCATCGGAGGCGAACATCTCGCTGGTTGTCGCCCGCGACGACGCCGAGGAATCGATCCGCCAGATTCACCAGGCCTTCGAGCTCGACAAAGTCGGGTAGGGCCTTCGGAGCAAATCGAAGGCCCATGGCGCCTTTGGAGCTTTTTCGACGTGCCTGAAGCATGGCGCGCCCTAGTTGCTTGGGGTTGATGGATGCTGAAGAGTCTTAGGGGGAATCCTGGGGACCCGTGGGGCCCCCAGGATCTGCTTCGGGATGCCGGGTAGCTCAGTGTTCGCCCAGGCCGATTCCAATCGCCTCCCGTATCGTTCTGGCGGGGAGGAATGTCAGGCCATCGACTGGGGGGAGCTTGCGCGCTGCAGACCGGGGAAGGAGAGCGTGGGTGAAACCCAGCCTCGCCGCTTCTTCCAACCGTTTCTCTACGTAGCCGACGCTCCGGAGTTCCCCACTCAGGCCAATCTCTCCCAAAGACACCAAGTCTGCAGGCACGGACACACCTTTGGCAGCGGAAGCGATAGCCATCGCTACGGCCAGATCAGCTGCGGGTTCGCCGATCTTCATCCCGCCGACCACATTGACGAACAAGTCCTGCGTTCCCAGACGGATGCCGGCCCTGCGGCTCAGCACCGCCGCCAGCAACAACAATCGGTTGAAATCTACGCCGTTGGCCGTCCTGCGGGGCTGGCTGAAGCTCGTCGGACTGACCAGGGCCTGCACCTCCACCAGGATCGGCCTGGTGCCTTCCATCGTGACCGCTATCGAGGAACCCGGCGTGTTGGGCAGCCGTTCCGCCAGAAACAGTTCCGATGGGTTTTTCACCTCCATCAGTCCTCGTTCTTGCATCTCGAAGACGCCCACCTCGTTGGTGGAGCCAAAGCGGTTTTTGACAGAACGGAGCAGGCGGTAGGAGTGGAAGCGTTCTCCTTCCAGATAAAGCACCGTGTCCACCATGTGCTCGAGCACTTTTGGACCGGCAATGGATCCCTCTTTGGTCACGTGGCCCACCAGGAACATCGGAATTTCCAGGGATTTCGCCTGCCGCAGGAGGGCAGAAGCACAATAGCGCACCTGGGTAACGCTGCCGGGCATGTTGTCCAGAGAATCGGAGAACATCGCCTGGATGGAATCCACGACCACCATCTTGGGATTCAAGCTCTCTATCTGGCTCATCACCGCTTCCAGATGTGTCTCGGATAGGACATACAGGGCTTTCTCCTCTACGCCCAGGCGCCTCGCACGCATTTTCATCTGCCGGGCACTTTCCTCGCCCGATGCGTATAAAACCATAAGCCCGGATTTTGCCAGAACTGAAGCAGTCTGGAGCAACAGAGTGGATTTCCCGATGCCCGGGTCGCCCCCCACCAGGACAACCGACCCGGGAACAAGCCCACCGCCAAGAACGCGGCTCAGTTCCTCGATAGGCACCGGTATCCGATTCCGACCCTCTTCCGGTATCTCGGTTATCGGACGGGGATGGCTGCTCCCTTCGGAGATTGTATATCCTTTTGGTGCTTTGGCTGGCTGAAGGACAACTTCCTGCAGAGTGTCGAATTCACCGCAGTTTGGGCATCTTCCGTACCACTTGCTATAGACCGCTCCACAGTTGCTACAAACATACTGGGTCCTGGCTTTAGGCATTGTCTTTCTCCATTCCTCAGACGAGGGACACCCCGAACCTGAATGCGTCCTTACCTCAGGGGGACTGGCTAGTCGTCTCTGCTCCATCCCGGGGAAACGAAGTAATTCCTGGGGGCCCTATGGGCCCCCAGGAATCCCCAGAACTGTTGTCGCTCTACATCAACCCCAACGGCAAGTAGCGGATCGCTTCAGAAGCGTCGAGAATGCCGCTGAAGCGATTTCGTGCTTTCGATTTGCTTCGAAAGCCCATCCCTCGACACAAGAACGCGGGCTCCGCAACCGGGCCCGCGCCTGTTCTCGGGAACACCAAACTGAACTTTTGACAATCGGGTTGCCCTGCTGGGCTGAGTTTTTCGCCTTGAAGGCAGAAAAGAAGGGGTAACCCAGAAAGCTCCGTTTCCGCTTTGTCAAAAGTCCAAACCGAAGGATCACGCTCTAAAAAGCGGCAGGGTTGATTCCGGTTGCCCCTCCGACGATTCAGGAAGATCCTCTGGCACGTCCAGATGCCCCGTCACTCTAAATTCCAGCCTGTCGCCGGATTCCATCACATCAGCGGCGATTACATCCCCCGGCTTGTATTTCCCTGCCAACAGGCCTTCGGATAGTGGGTCTTCCACCTCCGATTGAATGAGCCTGCGGAGTGGGCGGGCACCGTACTCCTTGCTGTACCCTTTTTCCGCCAGATACTCATGGGCTTTCTCGGTGACATTCAACACCATTTGCTGCTCCTGGAGCAACGACCTCACCTGCTTCAGCTCCAGGTCCACTATTTGCTGGATCTCCTCCCGGGTCAGCCGTTGGAAGACCATGACGCCGTCCACACGGTTGATGAACTCAGGGCGGAAAGTGCGGCGCAGAGCTTCCAGCATTTTTTCCTTCATCCGCTCGTACTCCGCTTTTGCCTCTTTCTCTGCATCTCTAACAGCGAAGCCGATGGGGCCGGATTCGTTGATCTGACTTGCGCCCAGGTTCGATGTCATGATGACTATCGTATTTCTGAAATCCACGCGGCGCCCCTGCGCATCGGTCAGGTAACCATCCTCCATTATCTGAAGGAGCATGTTGAACACATCCGGGTGAGCTTTCTCGATCTCGTCCAGCAGGATTACCGAGTATGGCCTCCGTCGCACTGTCTCGGTAAGCTGACCTCCTTCTTCGTACCCCACGTACCCCGGGGGAGCACCGACCAGACGGGAAACATTATGACGTTCCATGAACTCGGACATGTCTATTTTGATGAGGGCCTCCTCGCTGCCGAACATGAATTCCGCGAGTGTCTTGGCGAGGAGCGTCTTACCAACGCCGGTTGGGCCCAAGAAAATGAAAGTGCCGATGGGGCGCTTTGGGTCTTTCATGCCTGCTCTGGCCCGCCTGACCGCTTTCGAGATGGCTTTGATTGCTTCATCCTGCCCCACAACACGCTGATGCAGGAAGCTTTCCATTTTCAGGAGCCGTTCGCTTTCCTCTGTCATCAGACGTTGGACCGGGACGCCCGTCCACATGGAGACCACCTCTGCAACATCGTCCGCGGTGACTTTCAGGCTGCCCTGGGGGATAGACCAACCGGCACGGAGTTTCTCTATATGCTCCTGAAGCTCCATTTCTCTGTACCGAAGGCCTTTTGCATTCTCGTAAAGCTGCTTGCTGACCGCCTCCTCCCGCCTGCGGCGCAGCGTCTTCAACATGGCGAAGCTCTCCCGGAGGTCGACGGCATACGGGTGCTTGTACATGCGAACACGGGATGCAGCCTCGTCTATCAAATCTATTGCTTTGTCTGGCATGCTCCGCTCAGGAACATAGCGAGATGCCATGTAGACTGCTGCCTCCAGCGCTTCGTCAGTTATCTCTAGCCTGTGATGCTCCTCGTAGCGGGAGCGCAGGCCTTTCAATATTTCTATCGTCTCCTCCACCGACGGCTCGTCCACATATACCGGCTGGAAGCGCCGTTCCAGGGCAGAATCGCTCTCGATGTACTTCCGATATTCGTCCAGGGTAGTGGCGCCGATACATTGGAGTTCTCCCCGGGAGAGTGCCGGCTTGAGAATGTTGGCGGCATCCACGGCGCTCCCCGCCGCGCCTGCGCCCACCAGCATGTGAAGCTCATCGATGAACAGGATCGCCTTGCTCTCGATGATCTCCCTGATGACTTTCTTCATTCTCTCTTCAAACTGGCCTCGGTACATCGTGCCAGCCACCAAAGAACCGACATCGAGCATCAGAAGCCGCTTGTTGAGCAAAGGTTCTGGTACATTTTCCTCCACGATACGCTGAGCCAGCGCCCCCACGATGGCTGTCTTCCCAACCCCTGGTTCGCCAATAAGAGCGGGGTTGTTCTTGGTCCTTCTGGCCAATATTTGGATCACCCGCTCTATCTCTTTCTCACGGCCTATCACCGGATCGAGCCTGCCGGCGGCAGCATCGGCAGTCAGATCCACCGCCAGCTGATCGAGCAGAGGGGTTTTTATAGCTGGTTTGGGGACTACCGGCGTCCTGACCGGTTTTTCCATAATTATCCGGACCGTCTGAGTACGCACCCGCTCCGGGCTGATGCCCATTCTCTTCAAAATAGAGACGGCTATTCCTTCCCCTTCGTGCACGAGGCCCAGAAGCAGGTGCTCCGGCCCAATGGATAGGCTTCCCATCAGGCGGGCTTCCTCTACCGCAAGCTCGATTACCCGCTTCGTCCTGGGCGAGAGAACAGGGTTGCGCCCGTACAGGCCGGGGGTCCCTCGACCGACGATCTGCTCGATGGACTGGGCGACTGCTTCTGTGGTGACTCCCAGGAACTGAAGCACTTCCGACGCCGCAGTTCCCTCAACCTCGGTCAAGGCTAGCAAGATATGTTCCGTCCCGATGTACTGATGCTGGAACTCTCTCGAACCTTTCTGAGCCAGGCTCAGCACCATTCGGGCCTCTTTGGTGAATTTGTCGAAACTGTCACCGCTCATATCGAAACCTCTCCAGGGGTTAAAAGCGCCACTGCCCGATAACCTCCGGCCGTATCCGTCGGCGGGAGGAATCATTCCGGATTGAAACGCACTCCCATCGGACGCTGTGCGAATGCCATCCAGATTTCATTGTCTATTGTATCACAAATTCTTCCTCAAAACAAGGGGTGTCCCTGCGGCGACTACCCGTATCTCGCCTTGCTAGGGCTTTCGAAGCAAATCGAAAGCCCAAAATCGCTTCATGGGCATTCTCGACGCTTCTGAAGCGATCCACTACTTGCTGTTGGGGTTGATGAAAAGCAACAATGGTTCTGGGGATTCCTGGGGGCCCTACGGGCCCCCCAGGAATTGCTTCGAATTCCCTGCTATACGGGCTGGCAGCCCGCTGGAAAGCAAGGATTAAGGGACCAGGAACTGGGGTTCGGCGATAGCGCCCTGCGGCAACGAGGCTGACTTCTCACCCTAACCCCTGCCGGTGCCACAACATTTGTGGGGAGGATGCCCCTCGTACGAGCAGCACTCTGTTGGACGCCGGAGGTGCCTCGAGCGCCGAATTTTTAAGGGATCAGCGGAATGCGGGATTGTGGGTAATCACCGAGTGTTCGTCGTAGGGCAGAGGAGGAAGCATGACCGAGGCCATCAGTCCCTGGCGCGCCTTGGCCTGACGGATTCCGCCCGCAGGCCTTTATCATCCGCTGCGAGGCGAAAACGCACGCTCTGGCCTGCGCGCAGGGTCCGCAGAGGGGGTTTCAGGGCACTTCGATGCACGAAGACGTCCTTGCCGGATTCCATGCGTATGAACCCCCATCCACGCTTCGGGCTGTAACGTCTCACTTTCCCGACGTGCTCCGAGACGAGCAGTTCCAGGGCACGGCAGCCGGGGCACTGCGATGGGGCATCCTCACCCCGGAGCGCCGCCTGGCGCTGTTCCCATGCCGTCCACACGAAGCGTATGCCACACGAACTGCACACCAGCATCCTGTCTTTCACGCGTCACTCCCTGACGAAAAAACAGGCCGATACGCTTTGGGCGTATCGGCCCCAAACGTCCAGAGGCGACGGCCGGAGTCGAACCGGCGATCGGGATTTTGCAGACCCCTGCCTTAACCACTTGGCCACGTCGCCATGCCGCGAAAACGGAATCCCCGGGCTGCTGCCCGAATTAAATTGTACTGAACGCAAGGGGCTTTGTCAAAACCGCACGCCGGACGGAAAACGAAGTAATTCCTGGGAGCCCATAGGGCCCCCGGGAATTAACCTGTCTTTCGGGAGGCTTTGTCAACCCCTGGCAAGCCACAGCACAAGCCCTGTATCGAGTGTGAGCGCTCCCAGGAACGTTTCCGGGCCCTGAGC
>WFSD01000063.1 GCA_015486235.1 Anaerolineae bacterium | reverse complement strand
GTATCTGACCTGCAAGTACGTCTTGAAAAGCGGTTTGACATAAGAGAGGCGTTGGTTATGGACGCTGGCGGGAGAGGGTATGCCTCGGTCGTTCAGGGCTTGGGAACCCTGGCTGCCAACAGGTTGTCGGAGATACTGGAGGGAGAAATGGTCCTGGGCATTGCCTGGAGTACCGGCGTCTACCAGGTGGTCAGTGCTCTGAGATCAGCCCGTCAGAAGGGAGTCACCGTAGTGCAGCTCGTAGGGGCTGTAGGATCCATCAACCCTCTGCTGGACGGTCCCGATCTGGCCAGATGGCTTGCTCAGACATTGTCTGGGAAGTATCGGTATCTTCCTGCGCCTCTCTTCGCCAGCGACCCGGAGACCCGTGAGGCTATTGTGCAGCAGCCGCTTGTCCGTGAGGTGATAAATATGGCCGAGCACGCTGATATAGCGCTGGTTGGCATTGGCACTGTTTCCCCGCTACACCTTTCCAGCCTTTTCAATGCCAGGAGGCTCACGGAGGAAGATCTCCGCATGATCGAGGCCAAAGGTGGGGTTGGGGATATCTGCGGGTATTTCTATGGTATTGATGGAAGGCTTTTGGATCTGGAGTTACATCGACGGCTCATTGGTGTTTCGTGGGAAGCGCTCCACTCCATCCCGGCGGTGATGGGGGTTGCAGGTGGGCGTGAGAAAGCCCCTGCTATCCTGGGGGCGTTACGTAGCGGTGTCATAGATTACCTGGTCACCGACAGCGAGGCAGCCTCGTTGGTGCTGGAGATGGCTGGGTCTGAGAACGAGGGATGAACATTTTATGACGGAGAAAACGTTTCGAGGGAATCCTGCTTCGCCGGGGATAGCGATAGCTCCGGCGTTCCTGTTCGTACAGAAAGCTACCGAAGTGGAGACTGTTCCTGTGGGATCCCCAGAGGAAGAGTTGGAAAAGCTTCATCTGGCTCTGGAGGAGGCAGAGAAGGAGATTGGAGTCCTCTATGAGAAAGCTTCGGAGAGGTTGGGTGAAGAGGAGGCCGCTATATTCAAAGCCCATCAGATGTTTCTCTCCGATCCGACGCTTCTCAATCAGGTGGAGGGTGCTATTCGCGGTGGGGAAAGTGCGGCGAACGCGTGGATGAATGCTATCGAGAGTACGGCTTCTACGCTGGAATCGCTTGGTGATCCGGTGTTCAGCGCTCGCGCCGTGGACCTGCGGGATGTGGGCCATCGGGTACTTCGTCTTATGTCCGGTGGAGGTGGCAGCATGCCCTTGCCAGATGAGCCATCTGTGATAGTGGCCTCTGAGCTCACACCGTCTCAGACCATCCTTTTGCCGAAGGAACTGGTACGTGGATTTTGCACTGTTCAAGGAAGCCGTACTTCCCATGTGGCGATCCTGGCCCGCGGGTTAGGCCTGCCAGCAGTGGTGGGCGTGCCGGAGGGCCTCCCTTCTGAAGTGAGAAATGGCGATGTGATCGTTCTGGACGGTGAAGAAGGTATGGTTATCGTTTCCCCCTCTGAGGAGACATTGGCGCGATACCAGAGCAGGGCGAAAGAATTGGGGGAGCAGTTGCGAAAGGCAAAGCTGGCTGGAAGCAAGCCTGCTGTGACTCTAGACGGGCGTCATGTCGAGATAGGAGCCAATCTGGGGGGTGCTGGCAGGGAGGAGGCATTGCGGGCATTGGAACTTGGTGCTGAGGAGATCGGTCTGCTTCGTACTGAGTTTCTGTACATGGAGCGCCATTCGCCGCCGGACGAGGAGGAGCAGATAAAAGCGTATGCTCAGTACGTGGAGGTGATGGACGGCCGGCCAATTATCTTTCGTACCGTTGATATCGGCGGGGATAAACCATTGCCTTATCTGGATCTTCCGGAAGAGATGAACCCGTTCCTGGGGAAACGGGGGATACGCCTTTCTCTGGCAAACCCCAATCTGTTTCAGACGCAATTACGGGCAATACTGCGGGCCGGTGCCGGGGTCTCGGGAATCAAAATCATGTTCCCTATGGTTGCGTCCCTGGATGAGGT
>WFSD01000062.1 GCA_015486235.1 Anaerolineae bacterium | reverse complement strand
GTTATGCCATTCCGAAAAATAGCATTATAAATTATACGAAGCGACCACAGAAAGGTCAAATTCTGATGTTCGGGGAAGTGCGTAGCAAATCCAGGGGGCCCCACGGGCCCCGAGAATCACCCCCTGAACCGTCATCGGCCTCCATCAACTCCAAGGGCGAGCTGTGATCTGTCTCAGATGCTTCAAAGAGGCTCTTGAAGCGGCTTTGAGCTTTCGATTTGCTTCGAGGGGCCTTCTTCGGACATGAGCCTGGACATGGTGAGTGGCGGTGCATCGTGAGCAAGGCGGTCGGTGCGGGTGCAGCAGGCTGCACCCGCACCGATTCACTCCGATAATCCGGATCATGTCTGGAGTCCAGCAAATCGGGCAGGCGGGAGGCGTTTACTGGCCCACCAGCCCTCCCGTTTTCGTCATTACGCGGCGCACAATCACTCGTGTGGGTGCCCTGGTCCCCATCCCGCCATCATGAGCCCAAAACAACAAGAACCTCGCCAGACCGTGTATATCTGGCGAGGTTCTCCAAGGATGTTCTAAGAGTGTCTTCAGACGATCCAGACCTCCTAACCTGGACGAGCCAGAACCAAAAAGCCGCCGCAGAGGGATTCAGAAAGCTATCATCAGCCGGTAGCTCTACACTTCTCTGCGACAGAAGCTCTCGTAAGTGCTGACGGCTATCGGCCGACGGCTGTAGGATCTCCTAGTCCCCGGTGAAGATTTCCGGGTTTCCGGAGCAAATCAGGATCCAAAAACGATCCAGAAGGCTTCCAGGCTCAACAGCAGGCCGATACTGCGGCTGGTTTGGGGTTGACGAAAGCCCTCCAGGCAGTAGGTAAACTCCTGGGGGCCCGTAAGGCCCCCAGGAATTACTTCGTTCTCTCGATTTCCTTGCTCATTGTGCGAGTTCTGGTTGAAAGGTACTAATGTACTTTCACCCTCACATGGACCGGGGTTCCCGGCCTGCCTGTCTTCTCCGCAAGTACCTTCTCATCCTCGCTCACTTTCAGCCTCACCGGGTACATCCCCGAGGGATCCGCTACTGCTGTGATGCGATAATGCATGTCAGATGGATTAAAGAAGATATACAAGGGGATATTGCCGCTTTCATCCTTTTCTAGTTTCGAGCCGAAAGGTGCCTTGATGTACATGAACACCGGCTGCGAAGCATCCTCCTTGGGAACTGCCACCTCCACATTCACCCTGTGGCCGTTAGGGAGCACCACCACTGGGTCGTCATAACACCAATCGTACCCCGCCAACGCAGGCACCGCCGATACGGCCAACAGCAAAACCACCATGACCAACAAAAGCCACTTCTTTTTCATTTTTGCCCCCCTTTTTGTGCTTTTGTGTGAGATTACATTGGTAACCTCAATTTAACAGCAAAAAGGAGTAACCTGTCAATAAGCTATTCGCTTGATTACGCCCCAACCAAGATATACGCTATTTGGCGGATTTACTTGATGTTACAGCGGATTCCCCCTCCACCTCCGGCGTGAAGGTTTGTATGAGCTTGTCTATCAGCCCATAGACGAAATTCTGTCGAAAGCCTGCCATGCCGGCCAGAAGCAAAGGCAAGGCGTGTACAGGTCCGCTGGCAGAGGTAGGCACACTCATCGCCAACAGGCCTGCCTCCAGAGTCAGGTACACCAGAGCCCCCAGTATAAATCCCATCAAAGGTTGTACCAGGTACCACATGGTGTACTGCGGGTCGAAATCCTGCAGCTGAGATACATGCCACCAGAGATGGTACCATGCCCCTACGACCCCTCCAATTCCTCCCCACAGGAACGCAGCCCAGAGGTCACTATATTGAACTACGGCAGACCCACTTGCCGTCGTGCCGAAGAAAGAGTTCACTATCCATTGCAAGTAGCCAGGGGCAAGGATCAACACCAGGAAAAGGCCGCCATAAACGATCAGGAATGCCAGCTCATAGAGAAAAAGCCTCACCCCGTACATGGAAGAGGTCTTACGGCTGTTCTCTGCCCGCTTGATGAGCCCATCCACCCAATAGACCTTGTACTCGGCATCCACATATTTCTCCGGTTCCTCCAGCAGGATCTTCCTTGCCTCCCGTAGCTCTCCCATGCCGAGCTCCGCTATGTCCTGTTTCCCGCTGAGCACCTTGGTCACCTGCCGGTAGAGATCATCTATCCGCGCCCCCAAAGCTTTTTTCTGCTCCTCAGTCAGGCTGGCGAGCACCCTCTTCTTCGCCTCCTCCGTCTGATCCTTGGTTTCTACTGCAGCGGTGCCGAGCTCATCTGGGCCTGGTCCCGGGGGGCCGGCAAGTGCAGCGACTGCTTCTGGACCGCCTACGTGCAATTTGGGCGGTACGACAGGGGTAGAGGCAGGTGGCTCTGCCTCTGCAGTTTCCGCCCCGGTTTCTGGCTTTTCCTCGGCTTCCTTGGGATGCGCAGGCTCTGGTTGCACGGGAGGTGGAAATTCAGGCTTTTCCTCGTGCGCCTCCTCCGCAGCTGTCTTCGTTGCCTCCGGTTCGGGAGTAGGGGATTCTTTCGGGGCTTCGGGCTCCTTCGTATCCCCCATCATCTCCGCCTCTTCCGCAAGCATATCCTTGAGCGCAGCCTCGTCCTTCGGGGATGTACCGAGGCCTGCAAACCCTGCAGACGTCCGCTCCTCATCGGGATGGGACTCATCTATCAGACTGGAAACTCCGCCGCCCAGAATCTGGGCTCCTTTACCTGCGATGCTTACTTTACGAGCCATGGATTATCACCTCCGCCAGTTCTCGATACGCCTGTGCCCCGGGATGTCGGGGAGCATACTCCAATATCGGCTGCTTTGCGACAGGGGCTTCCGCGAAGCGTATGCTTTTCTTGACCACCACGTCGAACACTCTCTCGCCAAACAGCGAGCGGACTTCTGCCAGCACCTCTCTGCTATGGATCGTGCGACCGTCGTACATTGTGCCAAGAATGCCCAGAATGTGCAGGTGCGGGTTGAGCTTCCCCCTGATTTTGCGGATGGTCTCCAGCAACAAGCCCATCCCGCGCAGCGGGAGATACTCTGGCAGAAGTGGTATCAGCACCTCATCCGAGGCAACGAGGGCATTGACGGTTATCAATCCCAGGTTGGGGCCGCAATCGAGCATGATGAAATCATATCCTCTCCGTAACGGCACCAGGACTTCTTTCAGCAGGTATTCCCTCCCAGGTACAGATGCCAGTTCCACATCCGCCGCCGCCAGATCGCCGTGTGAAGGCAGCACGTCCAGGCCGGGCCGCACGTTGTATATGACTCTGCGGGGGTCCCTGGTGGGATCCACCAGCAGATCGTAGATGGATCCAGGCAGCGGATTGGGTTTTTCGAAACTGTCTGTGAGCGCGGCCTGAGGATCTAGATCCACCAGCAAAACCTGCTGTCCGAGTTCTGCCAAAGCAGAGCCCAGGTTGACCGTGGTGGTGGTCTTCCCGACCCCACCTTTCTGATTCGCCACTGCAATGACCCGGGCCATCCTTTCCTCCCTTCGGAAGCCTTGAAAAGGCATTGTTGAGATATCCCGATCCGGCCTGGTGCCCATCGTTCTGCCAGGCTTATGCTATTTCAACTCGCCTTTCAGATAGCGTAGCAGCATCTGCAGGGCCGCCAGAGCAGATTGTTCTTTGTTCTCGGTTCTGTCCCCATGCCACTGACGCTCCTCACACCAGGATTTCCCTTTCACCGAGAGTGCGATGTATACCAGCCCCACAGGTTTTTCCGGTGTGCCGCCGCCCGGCCCTGCTATACCTGTCACCGCCAGGGCAATGTCGCTGTCAAAAAGGTGACGCGCACCGCGGGCCATCTCCCGCGCTGCCTCCTCGCTCACCGCCCCGAACCCATAGAGCGTGTTATGGCGCACCTCGAGGATCCGCTCTTTCGCGTCATAAGAATACGCCACCACGCCACCGAGAAAATAATCCGAGCTACCAGGCACATTGGTAATCCGGTGGGAGAGCAACCCGCCGGTGCATGATTCTGCCACGGACAGCGTAAGCCTCCGATCCCTCAAGATGTCCCCGATTCCCTTCTCCAGTGCTAACTCCTTGCCAGATTCCATCTCCACTCCCTCAGACTGAGAACCCAAAATAGATCTTACGAACCTGCTACTTTCTTCCAGTCCTCGAGGAATCTCCTCACCCCAACGTCGGTGAGGGGATGGCCGATCATTTTCTTCATCACGGCGTAAGGTATAGTGGCGATATGAGCGCCAGCCAGCGCAGATTCGACTACATGTCGGGGATGTCGGATGGAAGCTGCCACTATCTGAGCGGGTATCTCGTGCAGGTCGAAAATC
>WFSD01000061.1 GCA_015486235.1 Anaerolineae bacterium | reverse complement strand
GCCTTCTCCGCCTCCCGGAGCATTTCCTGGTGCATTCCCGGAGGCATTGACTTGATCCTCCGACGGATGTTGCGAAGCTCCTGGCGCAGTTCCTCGATCTCCCCCTCTGCCTCTGCCCTCGCCTCGTTGAGCACTAACCGACGCGCCTCCTCGATGTGAGCCAGCTTCTCCTGCAACTCCCGCTCCCTGCGCTCCACTTCAACCCGCTGTCGTTCCAGTTCCGCCCTTGCGACCTGAGCAGCAACGCGCGCCTCTTTCAGGTCCAAAAGAAGGCTCTCCGCCTCTTGGCTCTCAGGGCGCACCATGGACTGCGCAGCAGCGATAATCCCCCTATCCAGCCCAAGCCGCCGTGCGATCGAAAGGGCATTAGACCGCCCCGGCAGCCCAATAGTCAACTCGTAAGTCGGGGCCAGTGTCTTCGGATCGAACTCGACGCATGCATTTTGCACGCCGGGCGTTACGTGCGCGTACACTTTTAGCTCCGAATAATGGGTCGTGGCCATAGTGGTGACGCGCCTGGCAACCAGGTGGCTCAAGAGCGCCCTCGCCAGCGCCGACCCCTCCTCAGGATCGGTCCCAGCACCAAGCTCGTCCAGCAGAACCAGCGACTCACTACCAGCACTGTGGAGGATATCGACGATCTGCCCCATGTGGGAGGAAAACGTAGAGAGGTTTTGCTCGATGGATTGTTCCTCCCCTATGTCTGCATAGACGCCGCTGAAAAGGGTCAGACGAGCACCGTCGGCCGCCGGAATCTGCATTCCGGATTGTGCCATCAACGTCAACAGGCCGACGGTTTTCAGCGTAACTGTCTTGCCTCCAGTGTTGGGGCCAGTGATCACCAGGACGAAAAAATCGTCGTCCATGTACACGTCTACCGGCACGACAGTGTCCGTGGGCAAGATTGGGTGCCTGGCCTGCCGAAACTCCAGTATAGAACCCGGATGCATCACCTCGGTGCGCTTCCCCTCCCGATCTTTCACCGGATGGGGATCACGGAAAGGAAGCAATTCTGGCCGGACGGCCTCCAGCTCCTCGGCATAGCGCGCTCTCGCCAGGATGAAATCCAGTTCGCCAAGGAGCTCGACTCCCTGGTCTATGTAAACCGCTTCCTCCGCCACGAGCATGGTGAGATCTGCCAGGATGCGGCGGATCTCCCGCGCTTCGTCCAGTTGCAGTTCTCGCCACCGGTTGTTCATCTCCACTGTCGTCAGTGGCTCCACGAAGACAGTAGCACCGCTGGCCGATTGGTCGTGGACTATGCCCGGGATTTTACCTCTGAATTCCACCTTGAGCGGCACCACGTACCGTCCGTGACGCTGGGTTATTATCGGCTCCTGCAGGTACTTCTGGCTGTCAGGGGATGCGACGATCCTACGCAAAGATGCCATGAGACGCCCGCGTGCAACCTTGATCTCCCGACGAAGACGAGCAAGCTCCGGACTGGCATCGTCCTTCATTTCGGCCCCCTCGTCAATGCAGCGGGCTATCTCCGCGGTAACGTGTGGGCACGGATCTATCTGCCTGCCCAGATTCATGAGGTTTGGGAATTCGTTACCCAAATGCGTGAGGACGCGGCGAACCTGAGCAGCCCGTTCCAGTGTGCTCTGCACATCCAGGAGTTCCTCTGGCTGCAAGGGAGTGCCTTTCAATGCCTGTCGAACCAACGGCCGGACGTCGTGAACGCCACCCAAGGTCAGATCTCCACGCAGATCGAACATAAGGCGTGCTTCTTCCGTCTCCGCCTGCAGCCGTTCCGCCACTTCCAACTCGAAAACAGGCCGAAGGGATAACGCCAGCTCCCGCCCCAAAGAAAAAGTTGTGTGCTCCGCCAGGCGATGCAGGATTTTCTCGTATTCCAGCGATCTAAGGGTCCTTTCGTCCATATCGCTCCATAGAGGTATTCTCGCTCAGACTGTTCCACGCTCCCCAAAAATCGCCCTGCCTATCCGCACCAACGTCGCTCCCTCCTCAATAGCCACCTCAAAATCGTCGGTCATGCCCATGGAAAGGTGTTTCCACGGGATATTCGGGAATCTCCGGCGCAAGTCGTCGAGAAGCTCCCGGAGGCGCCGGAACACAGGCCTCACTTCTTCCGGGTTTTCCACGATAGGTGCGACGGTCATCAGGCCCTGGAGTTCCAGACCCTCCAGCGTCGCTATTTCCTCCACGGCGGCAGGTAGATCCTCCGGTGCAAACCCGAATTTGCTTTCTTCGCCAGCAATGTTCACCTCCAGAAGGATCGGCTGGCGCAATTCCGCCTCACGGAACCGGCTGTCGAGCCGCCGAGCCAGCTTCACAGTATCCACCGAATGAATCAGAACGTAGTGCCCTACCACAAGCTTGACTTTCCGATGCTGTACATGACCAATCATGTGCCAGGATGGAGCCTGCAGTCCCCCCGCCAATAACTGCGCCGCCAGTGCATCGATCTTCGGCAATGCCTCCTCCGGACGGTTCTCGCCAAACTGCTTCACGCCAAGATCGTATGCCTCCCGGACAACGGAAACTGGATGCGTCTTCGTGACCGCCACCAATGTGACCTCGTTAGGATCTCGCCCTGCACGTTCTGCCGCCAGAGCAATCCTTTCCTTCACTTCTTCCAGGCGTTCTTTCATCGTCGTCATGCCACTTACCCTCCGCTATGCAGCGCATAATTGCACGTAAAGCTAACATCCAAAGGTAAGATTGTCAAGTCGGGCTTTGGAAGCAAATCGAAAGCCCCAAGCTATCCCAGGAATCTTCCCGACGTACCTGGGGCGAATCGCGATTCGCCAATTTGGGGTTGATGGAAGCCGACAACAGTTCAGGGGAGCCCCTGGGGGCCTACAGGCCACCAGGACTTGCTTCGCATTCCCCAGTCTGAGTGGACCTCTTCCCAACGCGAAAAAAGCCCAGGCAGTTCGCCTGGGCTTTCTCGACGGCGGAGATCTGTTACAGCTTGTTGGTCAGCAACGCAACCTTGACTTCCTCAATAGCTTTCGTCACCTGGATTCCTCTGGGACACGCCTCGGTGCAGTTGTAAATGGTGCGGCATCGCCAGACGCCCTCGGGGCCATCCAATATCGCCAATCTCTCGGCAGCACCCTTGTCGCGGCTGTCGAAGATGAAGCGGTGGGCCTGCACGATTGCCGCCGGGCCGAGGTAATCGGGGTCTGCCCAGAAAGTAGGGCAGGAAGTGGTGCATGCGCCGCAGAGGATGCACTTGGTCGTATCGTCGAACCGCGCCCTCTCCTCGGGTGTTTGCAGACGCTCGCGATCCGGCGGCGGATCATCGTTGATGAGGTACGGCATGATGGCCTTGTACTTATCGAAGAACGGCTTCATGTCCACCACCAGGTCCTTGATGACCGGCAAACCAAGGATAGGTTCGATCTGGACATGGGTTCCAACTTCTTTGACCAGGACCTTGCACGATAGCCTGTTCACGCCGTTGATGCGCATCGCGTCAGAGCCGCAAATGCCATGAGCACAGGAGCGGCGGAGCGTCAAAGTGCCGTCGATGTACCATTTGACATAGTGAAGCAGGTCGAGCAGGCGGTCGTCCGGTTCCGCCTCCACATCGTATTCGCCCCACCAGGGTTTCTTGTCTTTTTCTGGGTTGAACCTGCGTATTTTCAGATGGACTTTCATCATCATTTCTCCTTAAGCATTAGTAAACTCGCGGCTTTGGCTGATACCGCAGGATGACGACCGGCTTGTAATCGAACCTGACGCCACCATCGGTTCTATAAACAAGCGTGTGCTTCAACCAATTCTCGTCGTCACGCTTGGGACAATCCTCACGGGAGTGGGCGCCCCGACTTTCTGTGCGGTTAAGGGCCGAAGTTGCCGTGGCGTACGCCACATCCAACAGGTTGCTCAGTTCCCACG
>WFSD01000060.1 GCA_015486235.1 Anaerolineae bacterium | reverse complement strand
GGGTGTGGGTTCCGCGCCCCCATAGCTGCAATTCCCGCCGACGGCATTGCAGGCGTTGATCCGGCCGTAAGTCCAGTACTGCCCGGTGCTGGGAATGGGACCCGCTGTCTTCTGGATCCGATCCCGCACATCGCTGTTCGTGGTGCCATACTTAGAGCTACCAGCAAGAACCCGTACTTCAGAATCTTTTTCGCTCTCATTGCTCTTTCTCCTTCCCAGACCTTCTAAAAGGTGTGGGACACTGATGATCGAAGTATGCTTGTATGGGGACGTTCACACGAACACTTTCCTCAGGATGTCAACCACTCCTGCGCAAAACGCTGGAATACGACGCTGCACCATTGTCAAACAAAAGACCCGCCGAAGTCAATCCACTTCGGCGGGCCGCTATGCTGTTCTCTGTTTTGCCGAGGCGTTACATCACTTCGGTCGGTACATCGCCAGTACAGGTCCTACCCGGCAAGGCTTTTTCTAATTGTTGGCCTCATATTACCATATGGCAACGGCTCTGGTCAAACTGGAGAATTTGTGGATTTTCGAAGCAAATCAAGGCCCGAAAACGCTCCTGGGAGCCCTCACACTCGATACAGGGCTCGTGCTGTGGCTTGCCAGGGGTTGGCGAAAGCATCCTGAAAGGCAGGCTAATTCCCGGGTGCCCTATGGGCCCCCAGGAATCCCCAGAACCGTTATCACTCTACATCAGCCCCAACAGCAAGTAGCGGATCGCTTCAGAAGGGTCGAAAATGCCCCTGAAGCGATTTCGTGCTTTCGATTTGCTTCAAAAGTCCTGGAAGGTGGTCAGTTGATATGTCAGGAGACCTGTGGTAGAATCAGTTTACTGAAACTGTTACCGCGGTTGTCAACCCTAATCACGCTGGATGACCCAGCGGTAGGGGAGATGCTTCGCATCACTGAGAGCATTCTCCCTGCTTGAGGGGATGTGCATCACTGACCGCGCGGCCAATCAGTAAAGGAGGATATTCGATGAACCGCCGGCATTTGACCCCCTTCGTGTCATTGAGCTTACTCTTGTTCTTACCCATCCTGGCCGGTTGCGGGGGAGGGAGGGCGATACCGGCACCAGGCCAGGTTTGGTGCAAGGGTGAGACCGAACTGTCGATCGAGACCGAAAGTCTGGACGAGCAAGTTCGCCCTGCCGTCTGGGCGCAAGTGAAAGGTGCATGATGAAAAAGCGACTACGAATCATCTTACTTGTGGCCGTCGTGACGCTGGCGTTGGGCTTCGCCGCGGTCCATGCGCAGTCGACGGGGACCGCCACGGGTTATCACCTGGGCTGGTGGTCCGTGGACGGCGGCGGAGGGCAGCTCAGCGCCGGGGGCTATGTGCTGAATGGCACGGTGGGCCAGCCAGATGCCGGCGTGCCGCTTACTGCTGGCGGTTACACACTGACGGGCGGGTTTTGGAGTGGCCCGACGGTGTTGCATCACTCCCTGTATCTGCCAGTTGTGACCAAGAGCAAGTGACGTCATCGAGAAGTGGACTTTTGGCTCAGGGGTCTGGCCTTTAGGCATTCTATGTCAGAAGTCCATCGAGAAAAACCTACGGAGGTTATGATCATGAAAGCTATCTGGAAAAACATCGTGCTGGCTGGCATCGGCCTGGCTCTTCTGCTGGTCATGGGCGTTCTTTTCGTGGAGCACCCCGCCTGGGCGCAGCATCTGTTACGGAAGGCTGATAGTGGGGATACGGCATTCACCTACCAGGGCCGCTTGACCCACGACGGAGTGCCGGTGACAGGCACTTGCAACGCCCGTTTCTCCCTCTACGATGCCGAGATCGGCGGTCACCAGCTCGGAAGCACGCAAACGTCCACCATCAGCCCGCACGAGGGGCTTTTTACGACACGCCTGGATTTCGGTTCTACCCCCTTCGATGGGAGCGCCCGCTGGCTGGATATCGCCGTCAATTGTGCGGGCGGTAGCTCCTGGGTGGATTTGGGCCGCACGCCCATCACCGCCGCCCCCTACGCCCTGTACGCGCTGAAAGCGGCCAAGACCGAGGGCTACGCCAACGTGGTCACGGTGGCCAAAGCGGGGGGCGACTACACCTCCATCCAGGCGGCTATCAACGCGCTCCCCAACGAGAGTGAATTGTGTAGAAACCCGATGCTGGTCTGGGTGGCACCGGGGACGTATACGGAGAGGGTCACACTCAAGCCTTGTATGACCCTGGAAGGCGCTGGCAGAGGGTTGACGATCATCAAGTCCGGCGGCACGTCCATGGTCACACAGGCGACTCTGATGGTCAGCTATCAGACCACCATCCGTTCCCTGACCATCCTCAACCAGGGCGAGGCATCTTACGCTGTAGGCGTCTCCGCTGTAGGCACTCCCCACATCATGTATCCGCCAGTGATCCTGGAAGACGTGAAAATAGGGGTTTCCAACGTACTGACGGGCAGCGTTGCTGCTATCGGCATCGACGTCAAGGATGATTCGCTTACCCTCAAGGATGTCGCCGTAGAGGCATTTTCCAACGATGCCAATGCTATCGGAGTTACAACAAGTGACGGCACGGTGAGTGGTGACCGTCTCTCTGTCGAGGTCAATAGCGAGCAGGGAAACGCAAAAGGCATCGAAGCCCCCAGTTTCTCATACGTCAATCTGTTTGAGAGCAGCATCGTAGCCCAGTCTTGGCAAGACGGCTCGAAGGCAACAGCGCTAGCATTAACTGACGCCAGCCTGTACGCGACCCATGTGTATGTTCTCTCCTCCGGCACCGGTCTACATGCCATCGCCCAGAACGGCGGCGGTGGGATCGACCTCAAAGATTCTACCGTTTCCTCGAGTGGCGATGCCATTCACGCTAACGGAGCCGAGATGGCGCAGCTTGACATTCGCGAATCCAAACTGGACAGCAACTCCGGTCAATCGCTGTTGCTGGACGGCAACCAGATTTATGCCAAAATGCGTATGACCGAGCTCAACGGCGGCGCTGGTTCCATCACATTGCAGAACGGCGCCCACCTGACCTGCCTGGACGTGCACAATCAGGGTTTCCAGCCGGTGACATGTCCTTGAATCAGATCAAGGGATACAAAAGTCAACCTGAGTCGAGGTTGGCTACTTTTGCCAGCAGGGTCAGCAACTCATCCAGTACCTGGCTCCACGCAGGCCGATAGCGCTTCAGGTCCTGGATGTCCTCCATGTGCTCAGCGAAATCGTCGGCGCCCAGGTCCAGCCTGCGGCCCTGGGCGTACAGGTCAGCGGCACCATCCCGATCGCCATCGAGCCACGCCACGAGGCCTGCGTTGTACAATCCTCGCACCAGCTTTGGGCGGAGCCCCAATGCCCGCCCCACCGACTTCCTGGCATCGTCCAACTGCCCCCGCAGCAGGTACAGGTACGCCAGGTTGTTGTGTGCGGAGGCAAAATTCGGCATGGCCTCCACTGCCGCTTCCAGGTCCGCTACCGCGCCATCCACATCGTCGTGCAGGAAGCGAATATAGGCCATGGTGTTCCGGGCCAGAGGGTCGTGGGGGTTCAGCACCAGGGCACGCGCCAGGGTTTTCTCCGCATCGTCGAGCTTTCCAAGGTTGAACTGCAGTATCCCCAGGTCTGCAAGCACCTCCGGGTTGTCCGGCTCCAGTTCCGCCGCGATATCATACGCCTCCAGCGCTTTTTCCTTGAACCCGACTTTTTGCAGGACAAACCCAGACCCTCGATAGGCTGGAGCGCACCGCTCGTCGGCGGAGATCGCTTTCCAGAACGCCTTCAGCGCCTCTCGATGATCCTCCATCTCCTCCCAGGCATACCCCACGGCCACCAGGTCCTCGCACCGCGATCGGCTTTTGGCGAGCTGCCTCAGGCGCTTTTCTGCCTCTTTGCGGCTCCCTTCTTTGAGGGCTTCCCGCACCGGGGCAAGCCACTCAGGCCACGTGATCCCTACTCCAGACGGCATCTATGTTCTCCCAAGTCAGATTTCAATGCCACAACGCGGAAGAGCGCGAGGACGCGAGGAAATAGTCGGTAATCCTTTGCGCCTTCACCCCTGTTGCGGTAACGACCACTCCTGATGACGGGCGACCACGTGGTACCGCATGGCGACCATCACGCGGTTCATCGGGTCGTCCACGCCCCAGGCCGGCGCCGTGACCACTGCATCCTGGTAGGTCAGGTAGAGTGCCTGGAACGGCGGACGCCCAGCTTTCACCACGCCGACCGCCGGATCCACCGCTGCATCCAGTACCAGCACGTCATCCCCGGAGACGGCATAGAGGATGTACGCCGTGATATTCCCGTCCTG
>WFSD01000059.1 GCA_015486235.1 Anaerolineae bacterium | reverse complement strand
TGGATGATGGCGGCGAAACCGCCGCCCAAATTTCGATTTGGGAAAGCGAGTGCATGGAGCGGAACTGGCCTGTGAGTAACGCCATCAGGCGTTTTCCGGAGACTGAGTCTTGCACAGTACTTCGTACAAATCGGCGGTGGAGTCCAACACCAGATCGGCGGACTGCATTTCCCCAGCCTCTCCGAATCCGCAGAGGACGCCTACGGAGAGCGTGCCAGCGGCTTTGGCTGCCTGGATGTCTATGGGAGTATCACCTACGAAAAGTGCTTTCTCCGGCTCGACATGGATTTCCTCCAATGCTTTTAGAAGGGGTTCAGGGTGTGGCTTGGATCTGCGCACATCGTCGCGCGCTACAATGACCGAGAAAACGCTATTGAGGTTATATCGGCGCAAAAAATCCTTTACATCATCGGCACCGCGCGTGGTTACGATGCCAAGGATGTACCTCTCCTCCAGACAATGAAGCAAGGGGACTACGCCTTCTACAGGCCAGAGATCGGAAACTTCTCTGTGCCCAAACGACTCCCGCAGCTTCTCCTCTAAAGCGAGAGCTGTGTGGGCCATATGTGCCTTGTCGAGCAATGTCACCAGTCCGCTAGCAGGCCCCTCCATGAACATCACGAGCTTTCGTACCGACGGTCTGCTCTCTATCGGGAGCAATGGGAGGTTATCTACCCACCCCAGGCGGCGCGCCCAGCTATCAACCAGAGCATCGTCGGTTTCTACCAGCGTGCCGTCGAAATCGAACAGCACGGCGCGTATGGATTCAGGGACGACAGGTCGCGGTGGCGGCTGTGTTTCTTCTGCCACTTTAGGCACCGGGGGTTCCATATCGAGCACTCTCCGATAGGAGTAGTCCAACAGGAGCCGGAGGGAGGCTATCACGGGCGCGGCCAGGAATACCCCAACGAGACCGCCCAGTTCCGCGCCAGCTATGGCGCCGATGATCACAATAGCAGGATGCAATTGCACGCGGGCACCGATGATGAAAGGTATCAGGACCCAGCTTTCCAACTGGAACACGGCAATATACACCAGGGCGACGGCGACAGTAAGCCAGAGATGGCTCAGGCTTGGCCATACGCTGGACCCCAGGAAAAATGCAAGAAGCATGGAAGGGATAGATGCGACCACCGGCCCGATAGTGGGCACGAAGCCAACGACTGCTGTCGTAAGCCCCATGAGAGGTGCGCTGTGAACCCCGAGGACGGTCAACCCCATCCAGACCAAAGTGCCATTGATGGCAGTAATCAGAAGTCTCCCACGGAAGAACGCATCCCAGATCAGGCCCAACTCGCGCACCAGGTATAGGATCTCATCCTTGTAATCCTCAGGCAGGTACTGGATCAATCCTTCCTTCAGCCGGTGGGCGTCTTTCAGCAGGTAGAACGTGGTTATCAGGATGACCACCATCCAGAACAGGAATTTGGCGGTGTTGCTTACTACGATGAGAGCGCCGCTGGCCAGGAAGGAGATGGTAGCGTTCAACATGGTGGGAAGGTGCGTTTTCTCCACCCATGTGGTTAGGTATTGAAGACTTTGAAGGTACAGGGTGTGCAGGTCTACCTTCAGACCATAAAACTCCACGGTCCTGTTGGTCGCGTGATCCAGGTACCTCATTATCTCGTTGATATCGACGTTTATGCTGGATATCACTCCGGCCAGGTACGGCGTCATCAGTACAAAAACTGCCACTAGCAGGCCGATGAGCACCAGAAACACCAACATTATGGCTGGCCCACGTTTCATTCCAAGGTACTTTGTAAGCCACTCCACGGGCAAGTTTAGCAGGTAAGCGAGGATTACGGCGACTGTCATGGATGTCCAGAGAAGGCTGAAGCGATACAACAGCCAGATGAAGAAAACGACCAACAGCGTCGCAACCCATAGCTTTAGCGGAGTGCCCCATCGTTTCTGTAGTGGCTGTTTCATTTCGTTTAGGAACTCTCTCCTTCATCACTAAGAAAAATCAGCCGCTGCTGGTTTCTCGATCTGAGCAACGATTAATTAAGTTTAGCCGGTTCCTGCTTGTGCGTCAAGTCAGAATAATAAGGTCCAGACATGAGTTCGAACATGGTGGATAGCGGATGGCAATACCCCCGTTATCGGATGAATTCAAGGCCGGATGCTTCCCCAAGAGACCCCGAAAAATGCCGGATTTGCCCCGGCAAAGAGATGATGTCCGAACTCATGTCCAAAGGCCAGGTAACCAAGGGCAATGCCCGGCTACGCTGGATCTGCTTCATTTTCCCTGTGTGTCATAAAAAGGCCACGCGAACCCGCGTGGCCTTTTCAAGCTGTTCCGATGTGGTCCGATCTTATTTCATAATCGCTGGGAGGAATATCTTGTTGTTGCCGCCAACGCCCGGATCCACGTGCTTCGGCACCGTCACGCTGGTGACGCCCAGGTCCTCGCCGTCGGGCAGGGAGACAAGCCTGTACCAGTAGGTCTTCCCACCCTTGACGGACTTGTCCACGAAGGTATAGTCGCCAGAACCGCCCACTGCATTGCTCTGGACCTCGCCGATTTGATTCCACGGGCCTTTGGCTTTCAGCGCCCGCATGATGCGGAACCCGTCAATCCCCTCCTCGCTCACTGTCTGCCAGCGGAGGACGACTTCGTTCGAGGCTGGGGCCTGGGCCGAGAGGCTGGCTACCTGCACGCCGGTCGGCGACAGGAACCCGAAATCCATGTCCAGGTCGCTCTCGCCCGGCTCCAGCGTGGTGATCAGCGGGTTCTGAGATGTCAGGATGTAGCCATCCACAGAGCCGACTGTCACGGTGTATGTGCCGGGTATCAGATCCTGCACGTGGTACACCCCATTGGCGTCGCTACTGAGAGTATAGATCACGTCCTGCCCATTGACGGTATGCCCGGTAACTGTGATGGGAGCGGAGACCCCAAGCGTCTCGCCGGAGTCTTGTTGCCCGTTGCCGTTGGTGTCGATGTAAGTCATATCGCCCAGCTTAGCGTAGTCTACGTCGCCGTAATTGTTGTTGGGAGCGCTGCCGCTGGCACCGACCACGATCAACTGCACCGCCAGTTCGTCCGGCGTGGTGCTGGTGTAACCGGCCGGATTCGTCTCCGTGACGATGTAGTTGCCCGGCAGGTAGTTGGTGAAGACGTAGCTGCCGTCGGAGCCTGTCTGCTTGCATTCCAGCTGCGGCTCGCCTGTATCCAGATGGCCGTTGTTGTTGCTGTCTTGGTAGAGGCAGACCTGCACGTTGGGAATTCCATCCTCGCCCAAACCCTGTGAATGACTCTGGTCCCAGTCGTAGAACACCACACCGCTGATGTCGCCACGGCCGGCATACCCGAAGTCCGCGCCCATGTAGTTCTCGCCCTCGGACAGGCTCTTGGGGTACGGCTCAGGGCCGCTCTGAGAGCCGGAAATCAGCTCCATGCCGTGCAGCGGCTTGCCGGAATCGAAGTTGCTGTCGTCGATCTGGACGATGTAGTTGCCGGGCCACAGGTGGGTGAACTCGTACCATCCGGGATTGCCGCTCCCATCGTTCTGGGTCGTGGCGGTGGCCAGGATGCTATCGCCGGTGTCGATGGCGCCGCTGCCGTTGGCGTCGTTCCACAGGTTCACTTTGACGCCGTTGATCCCCAGAGAAGCGGATTCATCCTGCTGCCCATTGCCGTTGGAGTCGTTCCACACGTAGTCCCCGATGGAAGCCGGTGCAGTGATGTCCACATCGGCAGTATCGGAATCGGAGACCGTGTCTCCATGCTCGTCCTCACCATTGACGGTGGCGGTGTTGATGGTGGGATGGCACGATCCCACGGTGTTGAAAGGCACGGTCACTGTGAAGCTTTCGCCAGGGGCAAGATCCTGCCCAAAGGAGGCCGTCAGGTCGCTCCAGTAGATGGCCCCAGCACCAGTGCTGTTCTCGTTGGGAGATGCGCTCGTGGTGGCATATGCCAGGCAGCTGGTCTCGTAGGTATCGGTCAGCGGCAGGTGCGTCAGGATAGTGTCGCCGGTGTTGCGGACCACGATCTGGAAGGTGACCGGGTCACCCACCAGCGTCTGACCGCTCGCCGGCGTGATGAGGGTCTTTACCACTTCCACGCCGGGGTTCGTTATGGTCACTGGTTCCGTATCGCTGCCGTCCGGAACCGGAGCGCCGTTCTCGTCCACCACGTCATGGGAAGTAGCGCTGTTCACGGTGTTCCCCGGCAGTGTGGAAGCCTTCGCCAGGAAAGTAACAGTGATGGTCTTGCTGGCACCGGATGCCAGAGATCCCACGTTGGACCAGTCGATCTGGCCGTCGTCGTTGTTGTCGTCTGACGCCGGACTGGCGTTCTGATAAGTCAGATACGTGGTGTCGTAAGTGTCCCGAATCGGCAGTGTGGTGATCTCGGTGTCACCGGTGTTGGTGATCACGATGTGGAAGACAACGTTCTCGCCCACAGTCGCGATGCCGTTGGAAGGGCTCACCAGTACCTTGCTCAGCTGCAAGCCGGGATTGGTCACTCGCACGTCCGCGGAATCGCTCTGGTCCGGAACCGTATCGTTGTTCTCGTCCCTCGGGTTGCTGACCAGGGCCGTGTTGGTGGTGCTGTTCTGGCCCGTGGAAGCCTTTGCGACGAAATTGACCAGTACTGTCTTGCTTCCGCCCACGGGGATGGGCCCGACGTTGGACCAGTCGATGGAACCGTCGTCGTTGTTGTCGACCGAGGCCGGACTGGAGTTCTGATACGTCAGGTACGTGGTGTCGTACGTATCGTTCAGCGGCACGGTCTGCCAGGCAGTGTCGCCGGTGTTGGTGATGGTGATGCGGAACTGCACCGCATCTCCCACGTTGGCGATGCCGCCGGAAGGGCTCACCAGTTCTTTGGCGATGGTGAGGGCCGGGTGCGTGATTTTCACCGAAGCATCGTCGTCTTTGTCCGGCAGGGCATCCAGGTTCTCGTCCGTCACATCGTGCACCAGGGCCGTGTTGGTAGTGGGATCGGCGGATGCGATCGCCGTGAAGGTCAGGTCTATGGTCTTGGTCGCCCCCGGAGACAGCGGGCCCACATTGCTCCAATCGAGTTGCCCATCGTCGTTGCTGTCGTCGGGAGAAACTGTAGCACTCTGGAAGCTCAGTTTTGTGTTGTCGTAGGTGTCCCGCACCTTCACGGTGTCCAGCGTCGTGTCGCCGGTGTTGTGAATCGTGATCCGGAAGGTCACCTGCTCTCCCACGTTGGCGATGCTGGGAGAGGTTAGCTCTTTGCTCATCTCGTAGCCTGGGTTGGTGATCGTCACGTTTGCGGAATCCGTCTTGTTCTCCACGGAATCCCCATTCTGGTCCACTACGTCGTGAGTCTGCGCCGTGTTGGTGGTGCTGTAAGGAAGCGTGGACGCGATGGCGGTGAAAGTGACTGTGATGACCTTGCTCTCCCCGCCGGAGAGCGGACCCACGTTGTTCCAATCCAACTGGCCGCTGGCAGTGGAATCGGGAGATGTGGTGGCGCTCTGGAAACTCAATTTGGTGCTGTCGTATGTATCCCGCAGCGGCACCGTGGTCAGGGTAGTATCGTCGGAGTTGGTAATGGTGATTCGGAAGACCACCGACTCTCCCACGTTGGCGATGCCGTTGGAAGGAGACACCAGTTCCTTGGAAAGCGTCAGGGATGGATGGGTGACTTTGACCGTCGCGTCGTCCGAGGCATCGGGCGGGGTGCGGTCGTTCTGATCCACCGCACCGCTTACCAGCGCCGTATTGGTAGTGCTGTAAGGCCAGGTAGCCCCAGCGGCGGTGAAGTTCACGGTCACTGTGACCGACTGGCCGGGATCGAGGCTGCCCAGGTTGCTCCAATCCAACTGCCCGTCGTCGGTGTTGTCGCTGGGGGCAGGTGTGGCGCCCTGGAAGCTGATCTTGTTCTTGTCGTAGGTGTCCTGCAGCGGCACGGTGTTGAGGGTCGTGATTCCCGTGTTGGTCACCACGATCTGGAATTGAACTGCTTCCCCAACCACCGCGATGCCATCAGCAGGGGTAACCAGACTTTTTGAAACCTCCACCTCCGGGCAGGGGCTCTGTACAGAGGTATGGGCTGCAACCCACTCGAAATTGGAGTTGCTGGTGTTCGGCTTCAGGGTCAAAGTGGCGTAGGTATGGCCCGCCGGCAGGGTGAAGGTGGTGGAGTAGTTGTTCCAGTAGTTTCCTTCGCCGCTCCCGACGAAGGTTGCCAGCTGGGTGCTGGCGGAAGGAGCCGAAGTTCCTGTTCCGTACATGACTTTCGCCGATTCATTGCTCTCCAGGCCGCCGAGGATGAAAGTGACGTGCACCGTCCGATCCACGGCTGCGGGTTCGAACTGCAGCGTGATGGGGTTGTCGTCGGAGTTGAAAGCCCCTTCGTTCACCAGGTCATCGCCGGCCCAGATCTGGATGTCGTTGTGGCCTGCGGAGGCATCTTCGTATACTACCACCAGGCTGGCACCCTGGTAGAGCATTGTCCAGCTGTCCAGCCCGCCTATGGTATAGGTGTGGTTGCCGGAAACGATGTAGCTGGTGACATCTGCCTGGTAAGCATATGCGAAAATGCCCGTATCCACAAATGCGTTGTCGCCGAGCTGATCCCCCGTGATGGTATTCCCATCAAGGGTGACCTGGTTGTCACCGCCTCCCTGGATGTCCAGTCCCTCCCAGTAGAGGTATGCTTTGACTGGGGTGGCAGTAGCAGGAATGTTCAACGTCAGATTGGCCGATCCGCTTCCTCCGGCGATGGGAGATGCACTTACCAGGCCTACGCCATTGCTGGCAATCTCTCGCCCTGTCTGCAAACAGAGGGTGCCGGACGTGAAACGCTGGACCAAAGGCTGATCCTCGTTGCCCGCTAAAGCGCTGGGCACGTGCCATGGCATGATGCTCATAACCACTGTCAGTGCCAGAAAAAGTGCTATAATCTTGCCCCACTTATCTATCTTCATTTGGTCTTGTCCTCCTCTCCTATATCAAGCCCGTTTTTGTTTTCGCGGAATCTTTCGAAGTCTATTGTAACCAATCGTGACCGGGCGTCAATACACTTTCGCTTACAATTGGCTGACAATCTGAACCCTCAACTTCATTCCTCCTGCGAAATCGCTGTTCAGCCGCCAGGACAACGTCAAAATCCGTCCAGGAAATACCGGCTCGACTATTTCTCTTAGACGGAATGGCCTATGGGAGGTTACGGAACTCTGTCACTTAACTCTGGTGAGCGTCGCTTTGGGCACGGATTATCCGCGTGGGTAGGGGCCCACTTAAGCATGGAGCAGGCCGCAGGCATGCTCCATGCCCCAACATCTAGTAAGCGGAGAGCACTCCAGATATACGTATCGGGAGGTAAGAGCGCTTCCGGTAACCACCATGGTTGAGGGAGATGCTATTTCCGCGTGCGAAGTCCGTGAAAATCCGAAGATAATGACAAGGACGACAGGGTATTCCAACAAACGCGAAGCCGCAAAGGTTTGAAATCAGCGAATCAAATGAATCAGCGATAAGATTCCCCCGGAACCGTTCGTTTCGCTGATTCGTCATTCGTTGATTCGCTATGCGGGCTCCGCGGTGAGAAATCACCCTGAGCGGATACATCGAAAGCCCGCGTTGGTGGATTTGCTCAAGGTTCCGATGGAATTTCCGGCATTCTCTTTCGTAGCAGATCACAAAACTCACCGAAATCCACCCGCGACGTGAGGTCTATGCTGAGAGGGGTAACAGAGATCACCCTGTCTTTCACGAAAGCGTAGATATCCGAGTCCGGCTCCAGGGTATCCCAGTTTATCTCGGCTTTGTATCCCATGCGTTTCGGCTCTTCCAGTTTCTTCCGGCCGCTGCGGGTGGGCACGTAGTACGGCTGCCGGGACTGTCTGGTAAGTCGCCATGGCGTCTCCTCCGTTGCAGAATCCGGGACATTCACGTTGAGCACATCCACGTCGAACGGAAGCCTGTTCTCCAGCATGAGGAGCGCAAACTCCTTTGCCATTTTCTTTGCCACGCTCCAGTCCACGTGGCCGTAGTTCGTCGTGTAGTGGAGGTTCTTTGGCACTTCCAGCGAGACGGCAAGCCCCGCTATTCCCAAATCCGCCCCCTGGAGGGCGGCTCCGATGGTGCCGGATACCGTGGATCCGGTGCCCAGGTTCTCGCCGTAGTTTATTCCGGAGATTACCAGGTCCACTGGCCGCTCTGCGAGCTCGACGGCTCCGTACATTACGCACTGGGCCGGAGACCCGGGCATGGCGTAAGCAGTCAGAACTTTCCCGTTGACGGGAAATTCTCTGGGGTAGATAGAGCCCGGCGTGGTGCCCGGCAGGCTCCGTGCCATGCCGCTTTGCTGATTTTCCGGTGCAATGATGAGAAGATCGCCTACTTCCGCCACGGCCTCTGCCAGGGCATGCAGCCCCGGCGAGAAAAGCCCATCGTCGTTCGTTATGAGGATGAGTGGCCTGCTCATTCCTTTCCACCCATGCTGTAATAGTCTATCAGCCTCTTCTCTTCCTCACCTTTGATCCGCGCCATCACGTGAACGTAGGGGTAGATGCTGGAATTGCGCAGCTTGCGTTTCAACAGTTCGTCCACCTGGAAAATCCCGGCGGAGTTGCTCATGGTGACCTCGACCTCTATCGGCACCGCCTCGCCTTTCCGGATGGAGACGCCCTCTATCGCCTGGGCTGACACGGAATGAATGTTGATCTCACCTGCCTCGAAAGCTATCCGGGATCGGCCTTCTGCCATGTCCAGTGCATCGGCCACTTTCACCACGCCGGCCTCCACGGTGAGGCATCGCACGTCCCACCGGTGAGCGATTATGGCATGGAGAACTTCCGAGACCATGATGGTCCTCTCCCGCACGTCGTACATGCCGTCCAGGAGCTCCTTGGCCTTGGGCGCGGCCAGGAAGAGGCTGTACTGCTCGTGGTTGTCCCTGTGGACCGATATCCCCAGGTCGTGGAGCGCTGAGGCAAGAACCACGATCACTTCCGCGTCGTCGTTGGTCATTTCGTGATCCTTGACCACAGACATCGGTATTTCGGCTTCCATCAGGAGCCGTGCAAGGCGCAGGGCGATGTTGGCCACGATCTTGATGTGGACTTCCCCGTGATCGCTTATGCCGACGCGATCCACGGCATTGACATTGGCGCACTTCCACAACTGGAGGAGCTCTTCATCGGCGTTTACCCGCCTGACCAGTTCTTTCAGCTTTTCATTGTGGCGGGTCGGCACCGAGAATTTGAAAGCTGTTGGCTCTGTCCTATGTTCTTCCTGGTTGTTTTGTCCCATTCTGTTCCTCCTACATCGCTTTCCGCTGATCGTGTCAACTCAGCCCAATCGCCGCTCCATTATATGGCCCAGTGGTGGTTATAGCAAAATGGGATGCTGGGGAGGGAAAACGAAGTAATTCCTGGGGGCCCGTAGGGCCCCCAGGAATCGCCAGAACCGTTATCGCTCTACATCAACCCCAACGGCAAGTGGCAGATCGCTTCAGAAGCGCCGAGAAAGCTTCTGAAACGACTTCGGGTTTCCGATTTGCTTGGTAGCGCTCAAAAGTAGTGGGATGAGTTCGCCTGGGCAAGGTGGCTGAGATTGCCTTTTGCCCTCACCCATCACCCCAGCTGCCTGCGGCGGCCTGCCCTACCTTCCCTCTCCCATGGGAGGCTGCTTAGAAAGTCATCAGGATATGGG
>WFSD01000058.1 GCA_015486235.1 Anaerolineae bacterium | reverse complement strand
GAACCCCTTCCAGGCGCGATATACCTCGAACGGCTTCTTTCTCTCTTGCCATGTGTTCAGGTACAGCAAGGCTAGCACAACTTCGTCCACTTTGTCTTCATCGTACCGCAGTTCAGGCATGTAACACCTCCGATGAATATCTCACACGATCACCAGAAGACGGCCCCCTCCTGGTCTCGCTTGAAGCCCGTATGGGGGTCGTAGAAATCTCTCAACGCCCCGGACGGCACCACGTAGATGTGCAGGCCTTCGTCCCACGAAGGAGCGTTTTCGGGTTTCAACGCTACGCTGATCACGTACTGGGCGAAGCGGGGCTTGAGCTTCGCGAATTGTTCCCGCGCCGACCACAAATCGCCCTTGCGACGCAGATCGTTCAGGATAGACTTGGCCTCTTTCCACACGGCGACGGCTTCTTCGTCCGACTGGACGAAGACATCCCGCTTGAAGGGCTGCTGTTCGATGAGGCAGAATTGGCTGATGTACGCCCCTGCTGCGTCTTTCGACCGGAGCACACAGAGGTTGTCTTTTTCTCCGTCGAACCGCAGAGTTCGCACTGCCTCCCAGAGTTCCAAAGTCACCTTGTCCGGGATGGCCGTGTCCCACACATCCCGAAAATAGTCAACCAGCAGTGCTATGAAGTCCGGTTCCCGCATGTGATCCCAGCCTTGCAGGCGTTTTTCCGTGCGATCCAGCAACACCGGATCGTAAATCCAGCGGTCGAAGGGACGCTTTTGCTCGTCCACCCAATGGACGATGTGGAACTCTCCCCTCTTGCCGGGCGTCAGATTGCGATTGCAGCGACCTGCCGCCTGAATCAAGGAGTCCAGGGGTGCAAGGTCGCGGTAGATCACATCTAAATCCACATCCACTCCAGCCTCGATGAGTTGGGTAGAAACCACAAACCGGAATCGACCAGCCCGCATAGCTTCGATGCGCTCCAGGCGCTCCTTCGGCGTTACGCCCGTGGAAAGAAACGCCACATCTTCACCCAGAACCTCCCATAACATGCGATGGAGCTGCTGGGCCGCGGCGATGGTGTTTGCCATGAACAGGTAGGATTTGCCATCTGCGGGTTGGAATCTTTCTACGAACTCCTCTAAAGACATCCGAGACAAATCCACGTAGACATTCATTCTATCCAGCGCTCGGAAGTAACGATCGTGAGCAGGCGCAAGCTCAACTGCATCTTCCAGCAGATAAGGCTGGGTAGCGGTCATTAGGATGACATAAGCGTTCAGCTGGCGCGCTGCCTCGTGCAGCAGGTTGCGCATCAGAGGCCAATAGACCGAAGGCAGAGCCTGCACTTCATCCAGAAGCAAAACAGACCCGCTCAGTCGATTCACCCGGCGGGCGGTTCCGTTGCGCCACGCCAGCAGGGTATCGAACAACTGCACGAAAGTGGTGACGATCACCTCAGAATGCCAACCCTCGGTAAGCAAGCGAGATGCCGCGTAATCCCACTCCCGCAGATTCTCGTTCTCCCGCTCTCGGTACTGCAAGTCAGCCAGGTGATGATGTTTGATCAGCACGCGGCTGTCCACATAGCCCATTGCAGTGGAGAATACCTCGTCCAGTGTCCGGGCGTTTTGGTCGATAATGGAAAGGAACGGCAAGGCGTAGATGATGCGAGGCACCTGTCCGTTTGCTTCCGCTATTGCCTTCCGGAGCTCGAGAGCTGCTGCCATGCCCGTCAGGGTCTTGCCCATGCCCGTGGGCAGGGTCAGGGTATAGAGATGCTTGTCGGGGGACATGGGCTGATCCAGAACCTCGTGGTAAGCCTGCTCCCGCAATGCGTCGAGCCCTCTGGTCGGCGGGGGGCCGAAAGCATGGCGCTTGTAGCGTTCGACGGCATCAGCCGGAAGCGCGACCCGCGCCGGAAGATGCCCTTCCGCGCCGGCGTCCAGCTTGTCCGCGTCCAGCAGCGCGGAGAAACCTGTGAGGAAGTGGAAAAAAGCCCCGGCATCGGCTTGCTCCTTCTTCCAGCGCCGCCATCGCCGCCGCCAGACACGAAACAGACCGGGAGACTCGTCCCGCAGCCAGGTCAGGAAAGCGTCTGGGACGAAAACCAACACAGGCCGCAAACCGTCGGGCAAGTCCAGCGCGCTCAGAAAGGCGTTGGACTTCTCTGGCGGGATGTGGTGGACTTGCTCCTCCAGCACCTCCAGATCGTTCCCATCGGGTGCGTGGAGTTCCTCCCGCACGCTGCGCAGGTTGGTGTGGTGGCGCTTTACAGCCAGGTAGGCGAAAAACAGCGCTTCCCAGAGTTCATCCGGATTTACTCTCTGTTGCGCCAGCCACACCGAGGCCCGGTGCAGGAAGAAAAGTGCGGAGAGGTGAGCGTGTCGGGAAAGGACGTCCTTGCGTCGTTCCCCGCGTAGCGCACCCTGAAAGAAGTCCGTGGCTTTGCCAAAGTCGTGCAACGAGACAGCCATCTCCAGCAAGGCGCGCCGCGTTGGATCGGACCACCCCGAGGGGACGCTTTCGTCCAGCATCTGCCGGGCCAGGGCCAGCACCCGGTTGGAGTGCGCCTCTAACGGGACGCCGGGATGCGAGTAGAGGCCGGAGGCCATAGGTACACCACCTCGCCGTTGTCCAATCGATGCATCTCCTTCACCGTCACCTGGACAGCCTGACCGTGCACTTCCAGCACCACATCCTGGTAGAGCAACGGTATGCGATCGAAATCCAGGTAAACGGGTACCCTCTCCTTGGCGAATTTGATGCCTTCTCTCAAAGCACCGCTCAGGTCTTCCAGTACATCCACCGGGAAAACAGTGGTCACCTCGTAAGCGCCGGATGGGAGGGGCTGAGCGGCATGGGTGCCTGCGTACTCGAAGTCGGCCAGGAGCTCCGAGAGGCCCAGGGAGACGGTGTAATGGGTGCGGTGCTCCCGAAGCAAGGCTTCCAGATCATCCAGCATAGCGCTCCTACCCCCGACGTAGAGGCGAAAAAAAGCCTCTTTCAGGTACTCCACTTTGACCTGGGTGTGCACCGACCCCTGCATGTTTCCTTTGCGCCGCCCGAAGAGGGTAGGGTCAAATCCCCCTCCCCTGCCTTTGGTGAAAATCAGGTTTTGCCCCCAGCGCACACGTCGCACCGGCACAAGGATACGCACCCCTACAGACAGGTCGGCAGTGGCTTTAAGGTACGTGCCTTTGTCCAGACCCAGGATGGCACCCACGATGCCTCGCACCGCGGTGGGCGGCGGGAAAGAGTAGGTTAGCGGTGAAGAGGTGGTGAAGAAGCGCCGGAAGTGGCCGTAATCGCCCCAGATATCAAAGGCTACGACCTTCATCACACCTCCTCGCTCCACGGAAATGGCTCCAGCGACGCTCCGGCAAACACAGACTCCAGAACCGGATCCAGCCTCACCCGGTCACCCACGTGGTAGCGCACTTTCTCGATTTTGTCCCTGTAGGCTGCTGCTTTCCCAGAGAGGGCCTGTAGGCCAAGAACCCCCTCGCTGATGTCACGTACGGCTTCGTCGCTCCTGTCGGATCGAAAGGTCACCAGCTTGTCCAGTTCTCCCATGTGGGTCAAGGCTCCAGGCTTGTAGACGATGTCTAGCAGCAGCCGTGGCTCGTGGCCAAACTTGGAGCGGGTGATGACATCGGTACCAGCCTTGTGACCTACCCACAGAGCTTTAAACATCGCGTCCAGATCGTCCTTGGTAAGCATCGTGTCCGCGGCGGCCTTCTCGTTGGCCAGCCCGTAGAAGACGATGAGGGAATATGGCACCACGTAGACCTCGGTGAAGGTACCCTGGCGCTTGTCCGCTGCAGAAGGCATGATGCTGGTGCCTTTGATGAGCTCCACTTTCACCCGGTGCAGGGAGTGGCCAAATTTGAACTGCACAGGTCCAGTGAGGGAGAAGGCATTTTGATCATTGCCTTTGATGGCAAAGGTACCGCCGAAGAGCCGGATATCCACACACCGCGCTAACACCTTGGCCGGATCGTTGTCATAGCACCCCATAATGTCCTCTTTTGTCTTCCGATTGCCGTCCTCGGTGCGCTCCTCCCGCAGGAAGACCTCGTATCCCAACTCCATCAATGCATCCCGCACGGTGCGCTTGAGACGAACGTCAGTGACGATGTTGATGCTCGTTTCCTCGTCGAGACGGGGTTTGTTCTCATCCATGGGGTCACCGTTTGGGTTGGCCCAGGAAACATCGTACAGGAACAGGATTTCGTGTCGGTTGTTCAAGGTTTCGCTCATGCTTCGACCTCCTCATGGGAATAAATATAATCTGCGACCTGGGGGAACAGGCCCATGCCTAGCGCTAAGTAGAAATTAAGCTCATCCACACCCATTTTCCATGGTTCGGGTGTGTGAGCCAGGTGTTCGGATGCCCTTTGGAACAGTACAGCTTCACCCATGCCGAACTTGTCATACTCCTGCAGCTTGTTGCGCACCCTAGGGAGCAAGCCCTGGAGATCGGTGGCGTTCATCTTCAAACTTTTCAGGGCTTTCCAAAAAGGTGCGCTACCTCGTTCGCTATATTGCACCCGCAGCATGCGTTCGGTGAGTGCACCCAGCAAGAACAGTCCAATCTTCAGTTCGTTGTCCAGAGCTGGGAGAGCGTCGAGAAAATCATCCAATGTTGCTGGTCGTTCTTCAGACATAGACACCTCCTTTTGAGTGGTCAATTGTACGAATGTCAAAGCTGCCAAAGCATCTTGCACGGTGTAACGGTACGCCTTCTGCTGATCCCGTCGGTCCGGGTCTACCACGTCGTTACGGATCTGACGCATGAGGAAGGGGATGAGGTAGCTTTCTGCAACTGAAACGCCCCGGAAAGTCCTGTCGACCAGATCGTAGAAGTGGCTCAGCAGGTCTGGGTTTCGCTTGTTGGGGTCGGCTTTAGAGAAAAAATGGTACAGGGTACCGTAGGTGAAAGTGTACTCGTACCAGCTGCCATCACCCAGATGGTGACGTAGCAGGCGCTCCACGACCTTTTTGGCCCTGAAGAGGCTTCGCAGGCGGGAGGGATACACGTCCTGGATGTAGAGGTTGATGGCTTCTTTACCCTGTTGGCGTTCCATGAAGAGGAAATGCATGGTCATCACGTCATGTTCCCGGCTGAGGATATCCAGGATATCCTCCTCGTCCTCGGTGATCCGATGCTCTTCTTCCCGCTTCAGTGTGTGCAGTCGTTGGGCCCGTTGTGCCCGCTCCTCAGTCAGGATGTCCAGCACATCCTGGTGCACGGCCTCTGGCCCGAAGATGAAATCCGCAATGAGCAGATAGCGGATACGGGGGGCGAAGGCGAACCTGAGGTTCTTCTCCACGTGCTGACGACCTCGCTGGATGAGGTCCCGGCAGTCATAGCACAGGGGGAAAGCCTTGAAGGCTTCCTGTTTGTCGAAGCCACCTACCACATAGCCGGGTTTGTCTATGGTGTAGAATTTGAAAGGCGAGATGTCGCCGCTGACTTCCTTGACCTCGCCGCACACCGCGCAGCGGCCCTTCACCGAGCTATCCTGCCCTTCCTCCCGGAACTTAGCGAGTAAAGCTCGGCGGAAGTCCTCTCGGTCACCCATGAACTTCCCGTCGATGCGCACGGTGAGCAACACACGCATCCGCTTTTTCAGCCCCTGGAGACGGTAAGAGATATCTTCGGCCATGCGAGGCCAGATATCCTCATGTTCCAGGTCCAGGTTGGGCAGGATGGGTTCGAAGGGATGCAATTTACGGTATGCGTTGCGCGCGTTCTTCAGGCTTTTCTCCGGTTGGTTCCGGTTGAGAGCAAGAGTGGGCGTCAAGGCAGGCGGGTTGCTGCCCTTTGCCTTCTTGTATAGATAGCGCCGGACATCCTTTTCCTGGAAAGCCTCCAAGGTGGCTCCCTGGTAGCGGCCGGATTTGTCGAAATCTAAAATGACGACGTGGTCGGCGGAAATAGGGTCGCAGAGTTTCGGCCCTCCCAAAATCTCTCCCAGCGTTCGTAAGGCACGCAGCATGTTCATACCTCCTCAATCGTGGGCCCGAGAGCGGTTCCGCCCTCCTGAATTCTTCTCCCATACCTCCACGCACCCAAAACCCTGGCTGTTTTTGGCACCCAGGCCCGCGTCCAGGGCCATGCGGGAGTAAGGCTCCGGTGCGTCCAGTTCGTAGATGCCAGTCCACCCCTTGATGACCGTGCCTTTGTACTTCACGATGCTCAGGTTCCTGGTGCTGACCTTGACCG
>WFSD01000057.1 GCA_015486235.1 Anaerolineae bacterium | reverse complement strand
GGGCGGTTAGCTCAGTTGGCTAGAGCGCCACGTTGACATCGTGGAGGTCACAAGTTCAAGTCTTGTACCGCCCATCATGACAAAGGCGACGCATCGGAATGGTGCGTCGCACACATATGGCGACAAAGCGCTGATCGGGACGAGTAGGCGAACGTAGCACAAAAGAGAGCGGAGGCCGCTGGCTGAGAGCCTCCGTTGCGCGAACCCGCCGAAAACCCCCCGTGAGCGGATGGGGGAAAGCGAGAGCGAGTATCCTATCCCGGGTAGCCCCGTTAAAGGCCACAACGAGGCCGGCTCCGGTCGGCGAAGTTGGGTGGAACCGCGTGGAAATCCCCTCGCCCCAATACGGGCGAGGGGATTTTGTATTAGATCCACAGATTGCATGGATTACGCAGATTTACAAGAATGTGTAGGGGCAAGACCCGTCCTGCCCATCTGAGAGGAGGAATCATGGCCAAGAAGAGCAAGGATCTGACCCAAGACGATCTGTACAAACTGAGGCATTCGGTGGCCCACGTGATGGCTGCCGCGGTGCTGGAGATGTTCCCGGAGGCAAAGATCGCCATCGGCCCACCCATCGAGAACGGGTTCTACTACGATTTCGACCTCCCGCGCCCGCTTACCCCAGAAGATCTCAAAGAGATCGAGAAGCGGATGCGGAAGATCATAGCCGGGCACCATCCATTCGTCCGGCGGGAGGTGACACCGGAGGAGGCCCGCGAGCTGTTCAAAGATCAGCCCTACAAACTGGAGCTCATAGACGACATCCTGAGCCGCGGCGTGGACGAGCATGGGAATCCACTGCCGGAGGGAACCAAACCTACCCTCAGCACCTACACTGTGGGGAATTTCACTGACCTCTGCCGCGGGCCGCACATCGAGAACACGAAACAGATGCCGCCGGATGCATTCAAGCTCCTTTCCGTGGCTGGCGCGTACTGGCGCGGCGACGAGCACAATCCAATGCTACAGCGGATCTACGGCACTGCCTGGTTCAGCAAGAAAGACCTGCAAGCGCACCTGAAGTTCCTGAAAGAGGTCGAGAAACGGGATCACCGCAAGCTGGGGAAACAGCTCGATCTGTTTAGCGTGAACCCGGACGTGGGGCCGGGGCTCGTCCTCTGGCACCCCAACGGCGGCATGATCAGGATGATCATGGAGCAATTCTGCCGCGAGGAGCACCAAAAAGCTGGCTACCAGTTCGTCTATACGCCTCACATCGGGCGGTCGTGGCTCTGGGAGACCAGCGGACATCTCGATTTCTACCGAGAGAACATGTATTCCCCCATAGACGTGGACGGGCAGGAGTATTTCATCAAGCCGATGAACTGCCCGTTCCACATAATGATCTACAAGTCCAGGCGGAGGAGCTACAGGGAGCTGCCTTTCCGCTGGGCTGAGTGGGGGACGGTCTATCGTTACGAGCGGGGTGGAGTGCTGCATGGGCTGATGCGCGTCCGGGGATTCACCCAGGACGACGCCCACATCTTCTGCCGGCCCGACCAGATGCCGGAGGAAATCGACAAAGTGCTGGCGTTCTCCCTTCATATCCTCAGGAGCTTTGGGTTCCAGGAATTCAACGCATACCTCTCTACCATGCCAGAGAAAGCAGTCGGCGACCCAGCGCGATGGAAAGATGCGGAGGAAGCCCTCCAGGAAGCATTGGAACGCTCTGGCATCCCTTACGAGATCGACGAGGGAGGCGGCGCGTTCTACGGCCCGAAGATCGATCTGAAGATCAGCGATGCCCTGGGTCGGGAGTGGCAGCTCTCTACCATCCAGTTCGACTTCAACCTGCCAGATCGGTTCGACCTGAAATACGTCGGCGCGGACGGCCAGGAGCACCGCCCTTACATGATCCACCGTGCGCTGCTTGGCTCTATGGAGCGGTTCTTCGGCATTCTCATCGAGCACTACGGCGGCGCATTCCCGGTCTGGCTGGCGCCAGTGCAGGCAATTCTCATCCCAATTGCCGACCGGCATGTGGATTATGCCTATGGAATACGAGACAAACTGCTCGATGCCGGGCTTCGGGTGGAGGTAGACGATTCCGCCGACCGGATGAACGCCAAGATCCGAAACGCCCAGCTCCAGAAAATCCCGTACATGCTGGTGATCGGCGACAAGGAAATGGGGAACGGTACCGTAGCGCTCCGGATGCGGGACGGCAGCCGGAAGGACGACCTCCCTGTGGACGACTTCCTTAACGTGGCACTGGAAGCAATCCGGGGAAAGAGGTCGTTGTAGGGGATTGGGCTTTTCCGGGATTGGTTGGCTCTTTTGACCCAACCGGAGTCGGGCTGGTCTGGGGAATCCTGGGGGCCTGTAGGGCCCTCAGGATTTATTTCGAATTCCTTTCCCATCACCATCCTTCGGCTGTCTCTTGGCTAAGAGAATGCTGCCTGCTATCTCTCCAATCTGGTTGGTCTGCCTCGGCATACGAGAAGCATCCGACACAAAGGGCTTTTGTTCGGCATCTGTCGTCGTGGTACAATTTTGTTGGTGAGGTCGTTTCTACAGGGTCACATCTTGGGCTAGCCAGCAGCCCGCACCACGTGAAAGAGTTTTTTGGGCAGATCGAGGGGAAGGATGGGTGAAGACAAGAAAATCGTGGATACTCTCCAACGCCGGTGGGCGGTAGAGCAGGGATTGCAGGCTCTGCGCGATGCGGAATCCCCTCAGGAAGTATCCAAGGCATTGGAGAACCTGCGCGAGCTTCCATCTGACGAGGTGATCTCCGGCGTGGTGCGGCGCTTGAGCACTGACGATCCGGCGTGGCGGGCGCGCCTGGGGATGCTGACCCGTTTTCTGCCTCGCCAGGAGACGGTCCAGCAGTTGCGGCAAGCCGCTGTGAACCTGTCCAGTGGAGATCAGGCCCGCGCTACCGCCCTGATGATCCTGGAGAGATACTTAGAGGTACCGCTGGACGCATCCCTCATGGCCGGTTTTGGAGATCCGGAGGGTGTGGCGCGTCAGTCAATCTGGGAGGCGCTGAGGCAGTCGGAGGAAGACCCTTTGGTCTGGCTGGAGTACGTCTCTCAGCTTCTGGAACAGCCCCCGGAAGTGGTCGCACTGATGGAACGGATGCTGGCGGCCGAAAGCGAGCCCCGCCTGGTGGAACCGCTCCGGCTCCTGGCTATGGGCGAGGATGCTCCTGCGGCCCAGGAGGCTTTGCGACTGCTGAGCGGCCTTCGGTTCCCCAAAGCCGCTTCGGCGCTACGCTCACTGGTCCCGAACCTGCCTCCATCTCGCGGGAAAGTCGCCGAGCGGGGGCTTCGGAAGCTAATGCTCCGGGGTATCCATCCGGAGAGCTATGTGCCCGACGAACGATGGCGCGTGCTGGTAAGTCCGGTGGACAGCCTTGGAAAGCGGGTTATCTGGTTCGTACACGAGGATACGGAGTCCGCCGCACTGGATCTGTTCCTTGGTTTGCTGATCGAGGAGCAGCATGGAATAGTGGAGGCTATAGGCGGCAGCGACCAGCAGTTGGGAGAGGGGTTCCCAGTGCGCAGTACGCTGGGAGAGGTAAGGCTCGTCTCGGTGCAACCAGAGGGGGTCTATATCCCGCTCCTGGAAGCGGAACCTGCCTATGGTCGGTGGCTGCTGGCGAAGGCGCTGGTTCGGAACTTCGAAGGGAATGTCTCGCTGCCGCCTTTGTACCGGTTCTACGGCGACAGGATATGGCTCTGGGATCTGCCAGAGTACCGCTCGAAGCTCGCCCCGATGTCCAAAGAGGAGGCCAGATCTCTTCGTTCACACACACCGCGCCTTTTGGAGCACATAGGTCTCATCAACTGGTTCATGATGGACGAACGCCTGTACACCCTGGCATGGCAGCACAGGGAGGAACTGCTGTCAGACCCATTGTCACAATCTCTGCGGAGCGTGCTCCGGGAATGGCTCGATGGGTATCTGACTCCGGAGATGCTGGCACAGTACGCGGAACGGTTGGAGGACTTGGCGGAGTGGCTGGCGAATGCCGGAGAAAGGGAACTTTCCAAGCTGGCCTTTGCCTCCTCCATCCTGGCGTCGAGAGAAGGGTACGCCCCGTTGCCATTCTTCCAGGCCCTGGCGGAGCGCAGCTTCCGGGCGATACATCGTCGGTTTGCAGAAGAGGCGATGCACAGCAAAGAATAGCGTGAGGCCACCCAACCCAGGCATATCCCCCAAAGGTCCCCACATCATCGCCCGCGGTGGCATCTCCCCTAATCGTGAAGGTCGCCGGAAGCGCTTTTACCACCCGAGTAGGTCTGGGGTGCTCTCCGCTTACTGGATGTTGTGGCGTGTAGCAGGCCGCAGGCCTGCTACACGCTTAAGCGCGCTCCTACCCTGTCCGCTCGTCCTGGCGTATTCCGATCCTTCCGAATTTGAGTGCTGACCTTGTTCTCTGTGGCCCCGGATTGGCATGGTGTCCTTCGGGTCTCTAATGAAGTTCTAACGTTTCTCTCTTGACAAAGGTTGTCCAGCATGCTATCATTTGAATGGTTAGAATTAGCACTCTAATGGGCAGAGTGCTAATTTGTTCAAGGAGAACAGATGAGAAACGTAAAACAGCGGCGGATGGGGGTACTGAGAAGTGTAATCTCCGAGTACATCGAGACGGCGAAACCCGTTTCTTCCCAGACCATCGCAGAGAAATACGGCATGGATGTCAGCCCAGCCACCATCAGGAATGACATGATGGCGCTGGAGAGGGAAGGGTACTTGTACCACAGGCACACGTCTGGAGGGCGGGTGCCGACGGAGAAAGGGTACCGGTTTTTCGTCGAGAATTTGATGAAAGAAGCGGAGGTTCCGGTATCCCAGAGACGGATGATACAGCATCAGTTCTACCAGTCCTCCATGGAGGTGGAACAGTGGGTGCGGCTGGCTGCAGCAGTACTGGCCCGTTCCACCAATTGCACTGGCCTGGCAACGCTGCCGAGAGTGCCCAGGAGCTGCTTCAAGCACGTGGAGCTGATAAGCATCCGAGACAGCATGGTCCTCCTCGTGTTAGTGCTTCAAGGAGGAACAATCCGTCAGCAAGTGCTTACCTTAGGCCATGCTACGACCCAAGAGGAGTTGACATCCGTGGCGGATCAGCTGAACAAGCGGCTATGCTGTCTCTCCTCTGCCGAGGTGGAAAGACAGTTGAAAGAGATGTCGGCATTTCATCGGCAGGTCGGACAGATTGTGCATAAGATCATGTGCCGGAGCGAAGGGAGTATATCTGAGCGGATCTACTACGAGGGGCTGGCGAACATACTTTCCGCACCAGAGTTCTCCGGAGGCGAGAAAGCACACCAGGTGATAGCGATCTTGGAGGAAGGGAAAGTCCTCCCCATTCTGTCAAAGACTGCGGAAGTAGGCTCTGTGGAAGTGATCATCACTGGCGAGAGAAGCCACACTTTTCTGCGGAACACCAGCCTGGTTTTGGCCCATTATGGGGTCCCGCAACAGGCCATCGGTGTGGTTGGTGTCATCGGACCAAACCGCATGCGCTACTCTTACACAGTCTCTCTGGTACAGTATGTAGCCAGCATCATGAGCGAGATGATGCAGAATTTTTACGGGGAAGTGTCATTGTAGGAGAAGGAGCACAATATTGCCGAGGAGGTGGGGAAAGGGAATATGAGCGAAAAAGACACAGAGAAAAAAATAGAAGAGGTAAAAGAGGGCGAAAAACAACCCTCTGTGGAAGAACTCCAGAAACAAGTCGAGGAGTTCAAGTCCAAGGCTGATGAGTACCTGGATCAATGGAGGCGCACTGCGGCCGATTTCTCCAACTACAGGAAATTGGTGTCAAAGGAGAAAGAAGAATTGACCCAGACGGCCAATGCTATCCTGCTTGCAGGCCTTCTTCCAATCCTGGACGATTTTGAAAGAGCATTCAAGGTCGTGCCCGATCACCTGGAAAGAGTGACATGGGTCGAGGGGATAGCCCTGATCTACCGGAAGATCCAGGCTATCATGGAGCAGGCTGGCGTAAAACCCATTGAGGTGGAGGGAAAACAGTTCGACCCAAGGGTGCACGAGGCAATAACCCATGAGGAGGTCGAGGGATACGAGGATGGCCAAATCATCGAAGAAGTGCAGAAAGGTTACATGCTTGGCGACAAAGTGTTGAGGCCAAGCATGGTGCGGGTGGCTAAGAAACCGCAGAAGCCTCCTGAAGAGAAGCAGACGCCGGAAGAAAAGCCATCAGAGCAACAGGATAGTACTAAATAAACCCCGGTACGGGGGTCGAGTGACTATTTTCAGGAGAGAGACAAATGGGGAAAATCATAGGAATTGACCTGGGAACAACCAACTCGGTTGTTGCTGTTATGATGGGCGGTGAGCCCACCGTTATATCGACTGCAGAAGGCGAGCGTCTTTGCCCATCTGTGGTTGCTGTCAACCCGAAAACCGGCGAGTTGATGGTGGGACGGGTGGCGAAACGCCAGGCTATCACCAACTCCGAGAACACGATATTTTCCATCAAGCGATTCATGGGGCGTAAGTACGACGATCCTATAGTCCAGAGGGCGATCAAGCACGTGCCGTATAAGGTCACGAAAGCGCCGAACGGCGATGTGCGTGTCTGGATGGGCGGTAAGGAATACTCCCCCCCGGAGATCTCTGCCATGATCCTGCGCAAGCTCAAGCAGGATGCAGAGGCGTTCCTGGGTGAAGAGGTGAAAGAAGCAGTCATCACGGTGCCTGCTTACTTTAACGACGCCCAGCGGCAGGCCACCAAGGATGCAGGCAGGATCGCTGGCCTGGAAGTGAAACGGATCATCAACGAGCCTACGGCGTCGTCCCTGGCTTATGGTCTCGACAAGAAAAAAGAGGAAACCATAGCCGTGTACGATCTCGGTGGCGGTACGTTCGATATCTCCATACTGGATGTCGGGGATGGCGTTTTCGAGGTGAAATCCACCAACGGCGATACGTTCCTCGGAGGTGATGATTTCGATCAGAGAATCATCGACTGGATAGCTGACGAGTTCAAGAAAGAAAACGGCATTGATCTGCGCAACGATCGGATGGCTCTCCAGCGCCTGAAAGAGGCGGCGGAAAAAGCGAAAGTCGAGCTTTCCTCCACCGTGCAGACGGAGATCAACCTGCCGTTCATCACGGCGGATGCCAGTGGGCCTAAGCACCTGGTGATGAACCTGACCAGAGCGAAGCTGGAACAGTTGGTGGCAGACCTGATAGACCGAACCAAAGGCCCTGTGACGCAGGCCCTTCAGGATGCCGGCCTGAAGGCACCTGACATCAATGAAGTGATCCTGGTGGGAGGCCAGACCAGAATGCCCGCCGTCCAGAAAATGGTAAAGGATCTCTTCGGGAGGGAACCACACAAAGGGGTCAACCCGGATGAAGTGGTGGCGGTAGGAGCAGCAATCCAGGCAGGTGTGCTCGCTGGCGAAATAAAAGACGTGCTGTTGCTGGACGTGACACCTCTGACCCTTGGCATCGAGACCCTCGGCGGGGTAATGACGCCGCTTATCCCTCGAAACACCACCATCCCGACCAGGAAGAGCCAGATTTTCTCCACCGCAGCGGACGGTCAGACACAGGTGGAGATCCACGTGCTTCAGGGAGAGCGGCCTATGGCTGCCGACAACAAAACCCTTGGTCGGTTCATCCTGGATGGGATTCCGCCTGCGCCCAGAGGAGTGCCTCAGATCGAAGTGGCGTTCGACATAGATGCCAACGGCATTCTGCATGTTTCGGCTAAGGACAAAGCTACCGGAAAGGAACAGAAGATCATGATTCAGGCGTCCAGCGGCCTGACGGAAGAGGAAATCCAACGGATGGTCGAGGAGGCCAAGCGACACGAGGAAGAAGACCGCCGCCGTAAGGAGGAAGTCGAGACCCGGAACAATGCCGATTCGGCAGTCTACCAGGCGGAGAAGCTCCTTCGCGAGCTTGGTGACAAGGTGCCTGGGAATCTCAAGAGCGATGTCGAGGGGAAGGCCAATGCTCTGAAGGAGGCGATCAAGGGCACGGACATAGCCCGTATCCGCACCCTGACCGATGAGTTGATGCGGTCACTGCAGCAGATCGGGGCAGCTGCGTACCAGCAGACAGGTGGAGGTCCCACTGCTGGCGGCCCGACTGGGCCCACCGGCACCTCTGGAGGTGGAGGAGGAGGTGGTGGCGGCGAGGATGTGGTAGAAGGAGAGTTTACCGAAGATTGATCCGGATTGCGAACGACGAGAACGGGGCATGCGAGAAGCGTGCCCCGTTCCGCGCCTGCGGACCAGGGCCGCAAGATGCGCTCCAGGTCCACTTTCTGCGTTTTCGTTTCGAGTCTCAGTGGGATTTTCTCATCGTCCGAATTCGGCGTTCGGGGTGGGGTAACAGCCAGGCCGGCTCCACAAAAGCTGCGGGTCGAGCCGCCTGACCCGGCCAGGAGAGCCAGACGGCTCGACCCCACAACAGGGACACAACCTCACCAAAACGCCGAGAACGTGGCTGAATTGACGGCTCTTGTCGCTCAGACGCGGTCAATCAGGAAAAATCCCAGTCTCCTCATGTCAAACTGCGGGATGTGGCTTCAGGGAATTCACCGGGTGCCCTCCCTTGTGTGCTGGTGGCCGATAGGGTATACTTGTGATTTGCCATTAGGGTTCGACTGGGAGAGGGCGATCAGGTCGAATACATCAGAATGCGATAGAGGACGTTATGCAGACGGCGAATTCGCGGAATGAGTGGAAAACTTATTGGCGCACGGTACGCCGGTATCTTTGGTTCCTCGCAGCATTGGTACTGGCGTCTATGGCGACCACCGTATACCTGGTGTACAGGACGCCGCCGAGGTACCAGGCCAGGGAGCGCCTGCAGGTGGTGGCATTTGAACCGGGGCAGGTGCCCCTTTTCAGCCCAGAGCGCACCGGCCTGACATCCGATGAGGTGCGCCGCACCCGGAATGACTTCGTGGCAACTGTGCAGGACAAGGGGGTAGCATGGAAAACCGTTGCCAAGTTGCACTTGAACATGGACGCTGAGGAGCTTCTCTCTCGGCTCACCCTCGGGCCTCATGACGAAGGCGAATTTGTGACCGTTTTGGCCACCGGAGACACTCCAAAGCAAGCACAGGAGATCGTAACGACCCATGTCCAGAACGCGCTGGAAACGTATCGCGAGACCAGGGTACGCGGTGTGAATGCCAGTATGGATTTCATAGAGGAACAGCTGTCCCAGACAGAGAAACGACTTGCCCTTGCCGAAGACGACCTGATCCGTTTCAAGCTTGACCACAACCTGGCATCCCTCGACAGCGCCATCAAGGCGCAGGAGCAAAATGTGAACACCCTCCATTCGCGCCTGGATGCGTTGAAGCTGGATCTGGTACGTTATCAAACGCTGGCGGACCAGTACCGCAAAGCCGAGGAAGAATCGCTGAAAAAAGCGGAGGAAGCTCCCAAGGAAAGCAGTACCAGGGCCTACTACGTGCAACAGTCGCGGGACTATCATGCCTCTGCGGTGGAACAGGCAGCACAAGCCGCTACTTCGCAATCTGCTATCACTACGACGCAGCAGATGCTCCAAAGCGAACAGAACAGCCTGGTGAACCTCCTGAGCCTGGAAAAAACATACAACGACCTTGAGGGGAACGTGCAGACCCTGGAAGGGCAGCAAAAATTCCTCCAGGGGAAGCTTTTCGAAGCGAAGGTGAAAAGCTCACAGATAAAAAAAGTCGGGTATTTGCAAATTGTAACCACAGCCAAGACGCCTGAAATGCCATTGCCGCGGCCGATTATCCGATGGACAGTGGTTAGCGGCATAGTGAGCCTTTTGGCTGGCCTCATCATCGTGTTTCTTCTCGCTGCCGTATCCGGTCAGCAAAACGGTTGAGGAAATCTACGGAGGTAAGAATGACGGAGGAAAAGGGTCAGAGCTTTACGGAAGAGCTGTCTCGGATAGCTCAGCAGGTAAACGAGAGCCTCAAGAAATTCCAGGAGAGCGACTCGACTAAGAAGTTCCTTCAGGATTTGCAGGGTCAGGTGGACGAGGCCCAGAAGAGGCTGGAAGACATGATGCAATCCGACGAGGTCGAGAGGATGAAAGAAAGCCTGAAACGCCTCAACTACGACCTGGCTTCCGGGAACGTCCAGAAAGACTTAAAGAAAAGCACTCTCCAAGGGCTGAAAGAGCTTGATGAGGGCATCCAGAAACTCATCCAGAGCATGGAGAAGGAGCAAGACAAGGACGAATGAGGGCTTTCGTGACTGGGAGCACTGGCTTCCTGGGATCGAACCTGGTGTCTGCCTTGAACCGCCGAGGAGTACAGGTCAAAGCATTTCACCGTTCCACGTCCAAACTCCTGGCGCTGGAAGGTCTGGAGTACGAAGAGGTAGTGGGAGACCTCATGGATGTGGACACCATGGCCGAGGCGATGAGCGGTTGCGACTTGGTGTTCCACGTGGCTGCTGTGGCAGATTACTGGCGGAACGGTTCCGAGGACCTCTATCGGGTCAATGTGGGTGGAACCAAAGCGGTGCTTGCAGCAGCGATGAAAGCAGGCGTGGATCGACTCGTTTTCACGAGTTCGGAGGCTGCTCTAGGGGTTCCTCCGAAAGGCACGCTTGGGGATGAGAGCCTCCAATTCAACCTGCCGCCAGGACTTTTCCCCTACGGGCACAGCAAGTATCTGGCGGAGCAGGAAGTGCGGAGAGCCACCCAGCAGGGCCTGGATGCTGTCATCGTCAATCCGGGCGTGATTATAGGCCCGCGTGACCTGAATCTGATCTCCGGCAGTATCCTCATCGAGGCGGCAAGACACGGGATACCAGCCTACATGGACGGCGGAACGAACATGATTGCCGTGGAGGATGCGGTTGCTGGGGAGATAGCCGCAGCGGAGCAGGGACGGACGGGCGAACGCTACATTCTCGGGACCGAGAACCTGACTCACTGGGAGACGGCCTGCATGGCGTGTCAGGTGGTCGGGTGCAAATTGCCAAAGGTCAAAGTCCCTGGCTGGCTGCTCCGGAGAGCAGGCCAGATTGCCCTGCGGGCGCCAGCGCGCTACAGACGATTATTGCCCCTGGATGGCTCTCAGATGATTCTGGGAACGGAGTATTTTTTCTTCGATAACTCCAAGGCCCGCCGTGAGCTTGGCCTGCCTCATACCCCGATCATCCAGGCAATGCAGGAGACCTACGAGTGGTACGAGGAACAGGGCTACATTTAGCTCAGTCGCCCGGATGGCCTCCGGACCAGTGGAACCTGCCGACGGAGCGAGTCGGCAGGCCGATACGGTATCTACCCGTCACAGAGTCCACACAGCAGGACGTTCTGAGCGCTGCTGAGCAGGGCGCTCCTGACGGTCTGGTGTTCGTAACCGACCGCCAGACCGCAGGACGCGGGCGTGGCGGTAACCGGTGGTGGGCGCCAACGGGGTGTTGCATTCTTTTTTCGTGGCTTGTCCGCAGCCCATTGCCATGGGAACGTGCATCCTGGCTTACTATGGCAGCCTCTTTGGCCGTGGTCGACGGGATACAGGGCACCGTGGGCCTGGATGTGGGTATCAAATGGCCCAACGACGTGATAATCCAGGGAAAGAAACTGGGCGGCATCCTCACGGAAACGGTGGCAGATTCCAGCGGGCTCCGGTTGGCAGTGGTGGGCATTGGGATCAATGTCAACCTGTCGGAAGCGGAGGTGCCCCGAGAGATCAGAGGGCAGGCCACATCTCTCTCGTCCGTGCTCGGCCAAGAGGTTCCCAGGGACACTGTCCTGTGGGAAATTCTGCTGGCGTTGGATCGGGAGTACGCCAGGATGCTGGAAGGCCATTCCCCGCTGCTCCGGTGGAAAGCCCGACTGAAGACACTGGGGAGACATGTCGAGGTCATGGTAAGCGGCAAGAGGGTAAAGGGCGTGGCTGAGGATGTGGAAAAGGATGGCGATCTCATTGTCCGTCTCGACGATGGAAGTGTCATGAGGGTGTGGGCGGGTGTAGTGCAGCAGGCGTAGGGTGGAAGGGGACGCCATGGAAAACATCAGTGTTTACCTGAAGAGGGCCATCGAGGCTGTTCGAAGCTTTCTGACTGACTTCTACTACATCTCTGGGACTCCTGGCAGTGCAAGAATCACCGAAGAGGAGTTTCATAGGGACATCAAGATGATAAAAGAGGGCAGATCCCCTATCTCCGATGGTACGAATCAGCAAAAAGGATAAACAAGCGAGATCGAAATCATGAAAGAAGCGGCTTCCCGGATGGCCATCTCAGATCAATCCGATCTGAAGCGTAACTTTTTCGGTGGGCTTTGGCATGGTGCGTTCCTTGCTCTCGGGAATGCCCTGACCCAGCCACAGACGGTTCTGGCAGGGTTTATTTCCGATCTAACTGGTTCTACGGTATGGGTTGGCGGGCTCACCACGGTGTTGACTGTCGCGCAGGCACTTCCTCAGATAATTGCTCCCAGGTATATCGAACCGAGAACTCGGAAGATGCCGTACCTTTTGGCAGCGATCTACCTGCGGGTATTCTCATGGGGGTTGCTGGCGTGGCTCATCTACACCATCGGGAGCAAAAATCCGCAGATGCTGGCATGGACATTGGTGCTCGTCCTGGCAGTGTTCTATGCCGGCGGCGGCTTTGGCGGAATCCCGTACACCGACATCATCGGTAAGGTCATTCCCCCACTCAAGCGCGGAACGTTTTTTGCCAGCCGTGCAGCGCTTGGCGGGCTTCTTGCCCTGGCCGGAGCATATCCTGTGGGCTACATCCTGAAACACGTATCTTACCCAAACGATTATGCGCTCCTTTTCGCGATGGCAGCGATATCTCTGGGCGTAGCATCCGTCGGATTCCTGATCATTCACGAACCTCCCCGCCCTGATGGGGGCGCAAATCTGCCTACCTGGAGAGAGTACTGGGGCCACGCCAAGGCGGTCGCCGTCCACCTGAGCGACCTGGTCGCTGTGTACATTCTCATTGGTTTTGGCATGATGGCGATGCCTTTTTACGTAGTCTTCGCCCGCAAAGTCCTGGAAGCTCCGACGGTTGTGGTGGCCTGGTTCACAGCGCTGCAGATCCTTGGGGGGCTTCTGTCAAACCTCCTGTGGGCGAGGTTGGTTGACCGCTACGGCAGCAAATTCATGATCCAGGTTCTCTCCGTGATAGCTGCGACAGCTCCCCTCCTCGCCGTTCTCATTGGCTCCATGGGCTGGCGGTGGCTCTATCCCTCAGTCTTTCTGGCCGGAGCGTCCCTCTCTGGGCAGAACGTGGGGTTCAACAGCGCTCTGCTGGAAATATCCCCGCCGGAAGAACGCCCCACCTACGCTGGAATTTCGGCCATTATGTCCCTCCCATTGGCGTTCCTGCCCCTGCTGACGGGATGGCTCCTCAAAAGCAATCGCTACTCCCTGGTTTTCCTGGGAACTACCGTTTTCATACTTATCGGCACGCTGTGGACACTGAGGCTCTCTGGACTGGAAAGGCGATGAACGGCGCTCTGGAGCAGATGGACAAGCAATTGGACCTTTGGGGTAATGTTGCAGGGAAAATTTTCTCGCGTCACTGGTTGGCGCTTTTCAACCTGGGATTCGCCCTGTACACAATTTTCCCGATATTGGCGCCATTGCTCGTGCATTTGGGGCACCCAGTGCTGGCTGGATGGATATATGCTTTGTACAGCCATCTATGTCACCAACTGCCGGAGAGATCGTATTTTCTCTTCGGAAAGGGGCGCATGATATCTGTTTACTCCCTTGCGCATCTGAAAGCGCTTGGGGTTCTGCCTGGAACGGCGCCGTGGCAAAGGCGGGTGTTCATAGGGAACCCCGCCCTGGGGTACAAAATGGCCTTCTGTCAGAGATGCTTTGCCACGTACCTTTCGTTTTTCCTTTCAGGAGTGCTTTTCGGGGTGACTGGGAGGGCCTGGAAAGAACTGTCGGTGAAAGGATTCGTTTTCTTTCTTCTGCCTATGGCGATAGACGGCGGATTGCAGATGCTGGGGATACACGAGAGCAACTGGGTGTTCAGGAGTGTTACAGGGGCTTTGTTCGGGATAGGGAGCGTGTGGTTTGTCTACCCCAGGCTTGTCCTGGGCATCGGAGAGGATTTCAGAGGGACGCTATCAGCAGTTCCACTGCAACCTCGTGATCCATCCCGCCGGTCTTGATGGCAATGTCGGTCTCCAAGATCAGATCATAGGCTGTGATCAGGCGCTCATAGGTAAACCGATGAACTTCTCCCAGGGCTTTTTTCACGGGATACCGTGCTATCCCCAGATCAGAGGCGATTTCTTTTTCCCTCATCCCTTTCTCTGAGAGAGATTTCACCGATATCAAGATTCTGTACTGGCGCGCGATCATGTTCAGCACTCTCAGGGGAGTCTCCCCCTCCGCCAGTAACTGCCGATAGAGGCGAACCGCACTTCCTCGCCTGCCAGCGCTTACCGCATCTGTCAGGTCGAAGATGCGAGCGGCCTGAGTATCCCGGACTAGCAAGGCGATGTGTTCCTTCGTGATTCTTTCTCCGTCGGCGTAGGTTACCAGCTTCTCGATCTCCTGATCGAGACGTTGCAGGCTGCTCCCTACGAATGCGGCCAGCATTGCTGCCGCACCACCCGAGATATCTCCCCCTTGCGCTCGCACCCGGTCTACGATCCAGCGTACTAGTGATCCATCACGAATGCCTGGCGTCTGGAGCAACTTTTCCTCAGCTTTCCCTTCGGAAACCAGGTTGACAACGGCTCTGTGCAGAGGGTGCCCCCCCGACAGGGTGTCTTCCAGGATGACCACCTCTGTGCTCTCCGGCAGGCGGGAGAAACAGGCAACGCCTCTCTTACGCCACGCATCTCCCTCTTTCTGCCATCTGGGTGCAAGGCTGTCCACAAGGATCACCCTGGATTCACCAAGCATAGGCAGGGAGCGGCATTCTTCCTCCAGCGCCGCCCATTCCAGGCGCGACCCTTCTGTCCTGGTGAAATTCAGATCGCGCAGGGATGGGTCCGGGAGCTTCTCTTGAAGCAACCTGTCCAGCTCTTTCCTGCGCAGGTATGGATCACCATGGAAAAGGTGCAGCATTCTAGCGCCAGCCTCCAATTGCCGTCAATGCGCCAGTTTTACCCTGTGACGGACCACACCGGACACATCCTGACGGGTGACTTCTACGACCCGCATTCCGTCTACGTCCGACGATACAGTAACGTGTTTCTGGACTATCGGGCCTAGTGGCTTTGCCAGGATGACCCCCAGGGTAGCGCCGATCATAGCTGCTGGTATCGCATCCCACGGCTTGCGCTTACCGCGGCTGGCGGCCCACGCCAGTAAGCCCGCCGTGAACCCTGTCACGCTCAGGTTCGTGCCGCAGTTCGGATGTACTGCCAAATCGTCGTCTCCTTGCTGGAGCCGCGCCAGTGCCTCCGTCGTTGCGTTTGCAAGCTCCTCAGTATCCACATCTCCGTATACTACAAACCCTTGCGGATCGCTCCGCCCGATCAGGTGGATTCCCGGTCGCCGCTGAGCAAGTATCTGCAGCGTGGCGTGCTCTACGCCGTGGTTGCGGCGTATCGTATCCCAGAGCGGGAAAAGGCCCATTTCCTCACCTCCTAAGCGAATGTCAATGCCCTACGCTTGTTGTCTACCCTCAATCGTCACGGGAATGCGATTTGACGTGTGCCATTGTACATGTTTCCGGCATTTGTAGCAAGAGGTGAGAGTTGCCGGGCTTTCGAAGCAAATCGGAAGCCCGAAGTCATTTCAGAAGCTTTCTCGGCGCTTCTGAAGCGATCCGCTACTTGCCGTTGGGGTTGATGTAGAGCGATAATGGTTCTGGGGATTCCTGGGGGCCCGTAGGGCCCCCAGGAATTATTTCGTTTTCCAGGTGCGGATTTCCCCAGAGACATCTTCAGTGTCCACCAACCCCAGGCGATGGGGCGCGCCATGCTTCAGGCACGTCGAAAAAGTTCCAGAGGTGGCATGGCATGAGCCTTCCGATTCGCTTCGAGGGCGCAAATGCGGATAAGCCTTGCATTCCGCCGACAGAACCGCCGCAAGTACGAAAGGTGTGATCAACGCAAAAGCGGGAAGGCTTATTAACCTTCCCGCTTTCGCGTCGCTTTCGTGCGTGGGGGACAGGGCATGACCTGCCTCCGAACCGTCAGGTTTTGGGGGCGAACAGATACTTCGCGGTTTCTGCCACCATGTCTACACCGCGCACTTCCGTGTCGAACAGTGGGACGATAGCACGCACTTTGCCGTCGAATTTCTGCCAGATGTCTTCCATGTATTCTTTCTGCATGGCAACACGGTTCTTGACAAAATCAGGAGTGCCAGGCCCCAACAACGACTCATCTATCAGCATATTGACAGCGACGCCGCCTACAGGGATGCCGAAATCGCGGAACCACTGTATAAACCTGGTGATCACAGCGATGGGGAGCGCCTCCGGCAGTGTCACAAAGAAGAAAGCGGTCAATTCCTCATCTGTCAGGAGTTCCTTCGCGTGGCTCATCCTTTCCTTGAAATTCACGAGATAGTCCATCAATGGGTCCTTCTCGTTCTTCTTGGAGTAAGAAAGGAGCTCCTTTAGCGATTTCGCCTCCTCCCGGCTCTTCACCATCTTGTCCACCCACAGGGAGTAAACAGAGGACATTCCCAGAAGCCTGCGGGCATTCGCAGTGGGAGCCGTATCAAAGACATATGCTTCGTACTCATCTTTGAACATGAGGTCGATCATGTTCTCGAACATAGCTGATTCCTCGAACGCCGGATTCAGGGTGGCGGATTCTACGAACTCATCTGCTTTGGCCTTGATCTCGGCATATTTGAGGAACCATTCGATCTTTTCTTTGATTTCCTCCTTGGACCGGGCAATGGTGTCCTTGGTATCGATCTCGTAGGCCCAGAGGTTGGGTACTCCTTCTACTGCCACTGGCCTGCCAAACACATCCTGGCCGAGCAAGCTGCTCAGGCTGTGGACAGGATTGGTGGAAGCCAGCAGCGTACGCTTCCCCTGGGATGCTGCCAGCCAATGGGCTGCAGCGCCAGCCATTACTGTCTTGCCCACGCCTCCCTTTCCGCCGAAGAAGACATATTTCATCTTAGGGTGTTCGTTCAGGAAATCGACCATAGATTTTTCAATTTGTCCCATTTTTCACCTCACCTCACGAACCAAACATCTTCTCGGCCATCCGTTCGATCATCGGGAGGCCAGTAATGTCTCTTTCGAATTCCGGAACTTCTGCCAGGACCTCATCTCCAAACTCCTCGTGTATTTCCTTGAGATACTTCCTCTGCATTTCCATACGGTGACGGAGGTAATCAGGAATGTTCTGGTTCGCCAGTTCTTCCGGGATGACCCTGTTGACGATGTAGCCGCTCAGAGGAACCTGGTATTTGGTGAAGAGTCCGGCAGCTTTTCTCGTATCCAACAAGATCATCTCTTCGGGAATCAGCACGAAGAAAAACGCTGTTTTCACTTTGTCGGTAAGGATGCTGGAGGATTTATTGATCCTGTTTCTGATGTATTGCAATTCTTCCAGGATCTTGTCTTCTTCCAGTTCGCCCTTGCGTTGTATTGCGGCCGCCATTTGGGCGTATTCCTCCATCTCCTCGCGGAGCTTGGTGATCTTCTCGATCCACTGGTCGTAGACGCTCGCCATACTCAGGTAATAGAGAGCATGCCCCAGCGGCACTAAGTCATAGATGTAGTAGTCGTAATCGCCGCTGACGACGATGTCCACTACCTCGTCGAAGATAGCGCTCTCTTCCATCGCTGGCTCGGCTGCCGCTGCCTGGATGTAATGCTCGATCTCGTCGGGGACCTTTTCTAGCCCATACATATCCAGGATCTTCTTGCGAATTTCGCCCTGGTACTCGGCGATGCGTCTGTCGGCGTCGATTTCCTGTGCGTAGAGATTCGGCATGATCTCAACCTGTCCCTTGCCGAAAATATCCCTCTGGAATATGTCGGAAAGGGACGCCTGTGGGTCAACGGAAAATACCAATACCTTGTACCCTTTCTTCGCCAGGTAATAGGCAGTAGCAGCGGAGAACGTGGTCTTCCCAAGCCCCCCCTTACCGCCGTACATGATGTAGCGGCGTTCTGGACTTTCTTCAAAAACCTTTGCTAGAGAAATTTTTATCACCCCCTTTACGTTGGTTTTGTCACGCTAATGCGTCTGTCAGATCGCGCTCGCGAAGCATACGTCGCTTCCACGTGGAGATCTGTGGAACGACGTAAGGGAGCAAGCGCAGTGAATAGTACGGCGGCAAGATCGGGATACCTAGCATGTCACCCATCGTAATCAAGATGAACAGGTGCTCCATGCTGCCCCTCGTTTTGAGCGCATAGCGGCTCATGTCGTGCCCCGCCATACCGTACAGGACTCCTTTGAAACCGTTAAACGCTTTCTTCAGTCCGCTCTCTTCAGACATAACTATACCTCCCTTACGAGTGGATTTTCCAGTCTTGCGACGGGAATGCTCAAAAAACCAAAAACATCATAGCACTCACCCCATGTCCTCGTCAAAGATTTCGGTTATATCTGGTTCGCGAAGCATGGAGCGCTTCCAAGTGCTGATGTATGGAACTATGTGAGGCAGAAGCCGGAGTTGGTAATAAGGCGGGATTATTGGCACTCCAAGAAAATCACCAAAAACTATCAAGACGAACAGGCTTTGCAGTTTTCCTCGTTCTTTGTCCAGTTCTCTTACCCAGTCGTAAACTGTTGCCCCATAAATAAAGTTACCAAAGTCCCTTGCGAAACCCTCGAGCCTTGTCTTGAGAGATGCTTTCTCCATATGTTATTACCTCTGCGAAAGGGGCGCTCGAAGCGCCCCTTTCTTTAAGACTTCGCTTACTCTGCAGCGTGTTGTTTCTTACGCGCCTTGTTCACCGCCCCCATGGCATCATAGCCAAGGAACAATGCAGCTATCACGAGCAGGAATGCAATCAAACCTGCTATGAAGTTGCCCACTGGCGCCTTGCTGAGTTCCATGAAGACTTTTACGCCAGTATAGAGGAGCGCCACGATGGTGGTGACATACATGAACAAGAACGGCCAGAATGCCCACGCAGCGCTCTTCCCCTCCTCCATTAGCCACACAGTTATCAGGAGCAAGGCAAGAGATGCCATCAACTGATTGGCGCCTCCGAACAACACCCACACGCGCTGCCAGACTCCGGTCCAGACGATGAGCAACGAGAGAAGCAATGCCACAATGCTGCCTACGTGAGGGTTCCTCATGGCTGGGATCGAATCACCTACCAGTTCAGCGCTGGCAACCCTCATGAATCTTACCACCAGGTACATGATGGTGAGTGCCATGATGGTGAGGAAAACGATACCGTAGGCTACGCCAAAGGTCTTTGGAACGCCAATGTGGCTCATGAAGTTCGCCAGACCGACTGCAAACACCGCCGCATGGCTCTTGGCAAATACATCATGATACCCTTTGTAGGAGCCAAAAGCAGCGGTTGCGGTCAGTAAGGAGATCACAGCCAGCGAGGCTTCCATGAACATTGCACCGCCACCGACAGGAAGAGCGTCTGCCTCATTCTCGAGCTGCCGTGCGGTGCCCGAAGTGCTCACCAGGCTATGCCATCCTGATATTGCACCGCAGGCGATGGTGACGAACAGAATTGGCCACAGCGGACCAAGACCAGGCACTACGAACTGCGTGTACGCAGGAAAGTCGCCCATTCCAGGATGCCAGACCAGGATGCCAAGGACGCCGGCCAGCATGCCCAGAGCCACGATCCAGAACGATACGTAGTTGATCGGCTGAGCCCATTCCCAGATAGGAAGCACAGCGCCAAGGTAGCAGATGATCATGACGATGATGCTCCAGAGGAACTTGGCCCAGGTGACCTGTCCAAAGACGATCATCTTGTCGCTGCCGTTGATCGCTTTGAAGATGTTAGCAATGAATGGCTGCGAACCGAGCCATATCCCAAACAGGGATACTACCACCGCGACAATGGTCGTCCAGATAATGTCCTGTCTTAGCTTGTAGGTGAGGTATCCCATGATCAAGCCCATGACGATCACTGTCAGGATGCCGAAAGGCACAGTAGGCTTGGTCATCAGGTCGTACCCCACGATCTTACCAAACGCTCCCATGATCAACCACAGGTAGAGGTAGATGAAGAGAAGCAAGATGTTGCGAGAGCGCGGTGAGATGAGCTTGTAGCTCAGGCCACCCATGGTCATCCCATCGTGGCGGACGCCCAACATGATGGCGGTGTAGTCTTGCACCCAGCCTATGAAGGCTACGCCCAGGAGAATCCAGAGCAGGGCTGGTAGCCAGCCCCATTGTACTGCCACGATAGGGCCCACAATAGGTCCCAGGGCGGCGATGGATTTGAACTGATAGCCGAAAAGCACGCTTCGTCCGGCGGGAATGAAATCCACGCCATCCATGTACATCTTAGCAGGCGTCGCTTTGCTGGGGTCCGGCTGTATGACTTTTTTGTCGATAGTTTTGGCATAATAGCCGTAGCCCAGCCAGATGACTATACCTGCAACGATCAGAACCAGTACGGAGTTCATCTTTTTACCTCCTTAAGATGAAATTAACACGAGAACCAGAAGAGAAAGACAAACTACCACTGAGAAAAATTAGGCCAGCAACCTATGGGGGTACCAATCCAAGCTGAGTATCACCTCCCTTGCTCTAGTGACGAAAAACAAAAGAAGAAGCCAACAAACATAAACTGCCTAAAAAGCACTTCCAATTATAAGTACTAACTCGACATTTGTCAAGTAGAATGTGATTTTGGGAGAGCGAAGCAATTCCTGGGGGCCCGTAGGGCCCTCAGGAACCCCCGGAACCGTTGTCGCTCTACATCAACCCCAACCGCAAGTAGCGGATCGCTTCAGAAGCGTCGAAAAATGCCCCTGAAGCGATTTTGGGCTTTCGATTTGCTTCGAAATCCCTTTTGGGGAGAGCGGAGCAATTCCTGGGGGCCCGTAAGTCCCCAGGAT
>WFSD01000056.1 GCA_015486235.1 Anaerolineae bacterium | reverse complement strand
CCAGATGGCCGGTTCAAGCGAGTTCCTCTTTCTCACCGGCAGAAGCAGCCTCGGGAATGTCGCGCCGGAGGCGAGCTAACAGCTCGCCCTACAAAACCCACCGCGGCTGGCGCGCTCGACGATAGAAGCGGCTCGAGGGCGCCGACTTGACGCAATTCGCCGATTGCCCGCGGCGTAGCCTTGCCCGTGGAGCCCCTCTTCCCTCGCCCATTCCATGGGAGAGGGAAGAGGGGCAGGCCGCCGCAGGCGGCCAGGGTGATGGGAGAGGTCAAAAAGCGATCTTTGCCCTTGCCCAGACAGACTCATCCCACTGCTTTCGAGCGCCATCAATTCATTCATTCGGTGCTTGCAAGCGCCAACACAACTTCTTTTTCCGGTTCAACGAGCAAGCGTTTCTTCCCGTTTGAGCGATGCTACACACTGTGGAGTTACTCATATTCTCCCGAACCCTTTCGAAAAATCAGCGAGATATGCTTTGTAAGTCTTGACCTCGCCGGAATCCAACACGAAAGCCCAAAATGGCACCCATGCCAGAGCGAAAAACTGCACGTCGATGTCCGACTTTCTGGGACGTATCTCCACTTTCTTGACTTCGGACACCGCCTCTGCCCACTTGTCGCCGATTCCCCTGGCAGCCTCTTTTGCTTCTTCGTTCAGGCGCTTGATCTCTTCCTTCAGGCTTTCTATTTCCTGTTTCGCCTCTTCGGCGTTCGCCTTCGCCTGAGAGGCGATCCTGTGGCGGCGACTCAGGGTCGATACCATCCTGGTGGAGCGCCTGCCGACGAGGAATCCCAGCACGGATTCCCCTGCCGTGAGGTAGGTCTCCCGTTTCAGGGCGTTGTACCTATCCTCGCTCTCCTCCATTTTCATCTGCTGTTTCTCGACTTTTTTCTCCACCCGCCGCCGTTTCTTGTCGAATTTCTCGGAGAGGGCATCGATTTCTTCGTCACGCTTCTCGCGAGCGGTCTCCTGACAACGTATCCGGAAATCCCGTTCGCTTTCGTCCGGCTTGGAGTACATTTTGAGGGCCGGATTGTAGAATAGATTTACCCTTCGTGTCCGGTACAGGTAATCGGAGAAGCTGCGGGCCAGCGTTTTGTACGCTTTCGACCTCTCCAACCCTTTCGGCAGGTCCTCGAACAGTGCTTCGCCCTCCGGCGCGTCTTCCAGTTCGTCCGGCGTCAGTTTGCATTCTTCCGATTCGTCCCAATCCGGTTTGCCGCGGCCTCCCGGCGACTCCGCAAGCAGCGCGATTTCCTCCCCTTTGTCCACGTTTCTCCGGCTGTCGTAGAAATGCACGGCGGCGCTGGCGTAAAGGTAGGGCCGATAGAGCAAATGTCGCTCTTTCGGACTTACGTCTCTGCCCGCTTCTTTCGACAGCTCCCGGATGGCATCCTCCACCGCCCTGCGCACCGGCAGGAATGCCTGCTGCACCGATGGCTCTATCGCAGGCGGCGTCGAATTCATCCCCATCGGAGCACGTGTTGCTTTTGGTCTCTTCAGCGCTCCGGTGGAAGGCCTGGCCTCTCCGGCGCTCCTGGTTTTGTAGCCCGCCATCAGTTTCTTGATTTGCTCCCGGGTCATCGGCCCGCGCAGATAAGACATGGCCCAGCGGGTCATGAAAACATGAGGGCCGGAGGAGTCGTGGACGTTGTGGAGCAGGAAGACCCTGGACCCAAGGGACGAGATGGCCTGTTCTATCTCTCGGGTCGCTCCAGGCCCGCCGCTGACCGATTTCAGCCCTTCCATCAGTCTGGATTTGTCCCGCTCTGTCTGGAGCTTCCCGATGAACCAGGTGCCGGCGTTGGTCAGGCCTTTGTAATCCAGGTCCACGGGGTTTTGCGTGGCCAGCATGATCCCGACGCCGAAAGCTCTGGCCTGCTTGAGCAGCGTCAGCATAGGGCGCTTGGACGGAGGGGTGGAGATCGGGGGGAAGAAACCGAACACCTCGTCCATGTACACGATTGCCCGCAAGCTGGTGGTGCCGGACTGAGCCCGCATCCAGGAGATGACCTGTTCCAGGAGCATGGTGACGAAAAACATCCGTTCTGCGTCGTTCAGGTGGGCGATGTAGAAAATACTGTGGCGGGGCCTGCCATCTTCCGCGTGCAGGAAATTCCCCACATCCATCGGCTCCCCTTCGAGCCACGATTGGAACGACGGCGAAGCCAGGAGGCTGTTCATTGTCATTGCCAGGCCGAAGCGGTCTTTTTCGGGGAAAAACGAATCCACATCGAAGACCCCCAGTCGTTCCATGGGTGGCTTCTGGACGGCCAGGATCAGTTCCGAGAGGTCCAGGTCTTTGCCCTGTTTCCAGTAATATTCGAAGATGTTGGAGAGGAGGACGTGCTCCCGGCTCCGTACGGGGTCGGCATCGATTCCGAGAAGCCCGAGTATCGCCGATACCGTCCCGAGGATGTGTTCGCGCAGGAGTTCTTCGTCCTCGGCGCCACTTTCTGGGGCTTTCAGGCTTTGGAGGACATTGACCGGTATGCCTGCGGTCGAGCCAGGGGTGTAGATGCGCCAGTCGGTGCTTTCTTTCAGGGCTTTCACACGCTCCGCGCCCTCTCCCCATTCGGCCAGGCCTTTTCGCCACCTGTCGGCTATCGCTTTGGCGTACTCTTCCGGTGTCATCCCTTTGCGTGCAGCGTCGTCTTTGTTTACCCATGGCAGGAAGTCCGCCGGGCGCAGGTCCGGGAACGTGAGCATCAGGTTGGTCATGTCCCCCTTGGGATCTATGATGATAGCCGGCACGCGATCCAGAGCTGCTTCCTCCAGCACGTCTATTGCAAGGCCAGTTTTACCGCTGCCGGTCATGCCCACGACGACAGCGTGGGTCGTGAGGTCCCTGGCGTCGTACACGACTGGAGCATCCCGCAAACTATTTTGTTGCAGATCGTACAGTTTTCCTATGTAGAACGCACCCAGCTTTTCCGCAATTTCCATTTGTTTCCTCCTACGGGGCACCACCCCGCCTGACCGTGATGGCTACCGAAAGCGCTTTTGCCATACGAGAGCGTTTGGAAACTCCATCTACCCTGACAAGAATGTTGTGTTAGTTGTGTTAGCATCTGCAGTACCGGATTCATTGGTAGCGCTCGAAACTGGTGGGATGGCGCTGCTTTTGGCCCTCACCCACCCCAGCCCCTCTCTCTACC
>WFSD01000055.1 GCA_015486235.1 Anaerolineae bacterium | reverse complement strand
GAACCCCTTCCAGGCGCGATATACCTCGAACGGCTTCTTTCTCTCTTGCCATGTGTTCAGGTACAGCAAGGCTAGCACAACTTCGTCCACTTTGTCTTCATCGTACCGCAGTTCAGGCATGTAACACCTCCGATGAATATCTCACACGATCCATGCGCGATCCAGATCCTCATCGGCCCAGCGGAAACCGGTTTCCAAATCGTAGAAATCCCCAAGTTGGCCCACAGGCACCCAGCGTAAACCCGTCGACCATTCGGGCGGGGCATTCTTTTTCGCCCGGAACTCAGGAACCTGCAACACATGCTCGTATAGAAAACGCCGATGACGGAGGAAAGCCTCTTGGCGACGTTTCCAATCCTTTTCTTTCAAAACCTGAGGAGTGAATACTTCCCGCAACCATCGCTCATCTTCAGCACACAAGGCAACGAACACCGAGATTTGCGGCATCTCTTCGATAAGCCGGAACTCGCTTAAACAAGGCTTCTCAGAGCAATCTTTATCGTCGTAACGGAGAAAAGTATATGCCTGCCACAAGCGGTGGCTATCGTCCTGAGATTTGCGTTTTTTGGTTTCGGCAAAGTAACGCTCGACCAGGCGAGCGTACTCAGGCTCGTCCAGGTGAGTCACGTTGGACAGTAATTGTTTTGCCACCTGAAGGTGTACTGCCCCGTATACGTGTGCCGCTCCAGAGTTCGTGAGGCGGCGTACGAAAAGCCACCCCGTAGGGCGTCGTCCCTCCCTGTTGCATCGCCCAGCCACTTGCACGATGGAATCAAGCGGCCCCAGGGTACGCACCGCTGCCGGAAAGTCCAGATCCACGCCCGCTTCCACCACTTGGGTGGCCACGACCACCGCCTGTCCACCCGCGTTCAGCCACGCTCGCAGAAAAGCCAATCGCTCAGCCCGGTGTTTGGACACAACGTTGGTGGAGAGGTAGACTAATGCTCGCTGGCCCAACGGCAAGGAGAGGGAAGGGCCTTCACACCACGCGGCCACTGACTGTCCCAGTTTGCGAGAGCTTAACGCGTTGTAGAGTTCCAAGCTAGTGCGCACCGTGTTGACTACCACGAGCACCGAACCGTGAGTCTCAGCCAGGTTTGCCACCTCGTCGGCCAGTTGCTCAACGGAGCGTCCCTCCAAGTCCACGTCCATGCTAGTACGCCTCATCAGCCCAAAGAGATGAGGCGGGTCCGGGTACAGCTCTTTTACTCGAGAAAAGATCAGCGGGCGTGTCGCGGTCATCTGCAGCACGGTCAGTCCCATCTCCTCCCGGAGCACATCGAAGACTCGGCCCACCCCATCCCAATACTCCATCTTCAGGCTCTGCAACTCATCCAGTATAAGGATGCCGCCGATGAGGTTGTGCATTTTGCGCAGCAAGCGGTTTTGATAGCCAAACAAGGTTTGAAAAACCTGAACGAAGGTGGTGACGACGATCTCACTTTCCCATCCTTCGGTGAGGAGCAAGGCTTCGGCCACAGGTAGGTTTTCATTCCCTACCCGGTAGCCGATGTCGGCCAGGTGGTGATGGCGGAGCAGGTAACGGTGCTCGTTTGCCGCAAAGTCTGGAGCGCCCCAGGTAAGTACATCCCGCACTACCTGGTAGTTTTGCTCGATGAGGTTGATGAAAGGCAGTGCATAGACGACATGAGGGGCCTGTCCGTATTGCTCAGCCAACCGTTCCCGCAGCACGAAGGCTGCGGAGAGCGCAGCCAGGGTCTTGCCCATACCTGTCGGTGCAGTCAGAGATAAGGGGACTTCCAAGGGAAGGGTCACTTTTCGTGCCTGTGCCGTCACGGAGGCGAAGAACGCGGCCCGCTCCCGGTCCAAGTTGTGACGGGGATGCGGAAACCTGTGTGCCACGTAGCGCTCCACCAAATCACCGGCCAGATATGGCCGGGGCGGGAGAGAGGGAAGCCCGGCAGCGCTGCGTTTGTCTGCGTCGATGAGCGCGGAAAAGAGCAACTGTCCCCACAAAGCAAGGCGAGCGCGATTTGCCTCCGAGAGGTAAGTCGGCTCGCCGAGGAAATGAAGCATCCGTGCCAGGTGCTCCAGAGTATCAGTGGCTTCGGTCAGGTTCTCGAAGAACAAATCTACACCTTCGAGTCCCAACCCGGTTAGTTCTGGCACTACCATCTCTCGTCGGGCGTGCAGATCGTTCCACTGAGAGCGAAAGCGCTGAAGAGTTTGAGGCAGCAACTCATCTTCCCCGTAGGTCCATGCATCAATGGCGCTCAAGTCTGGCACCAACCTTTCGGGGGCTTTTAGGTTGCCATGGTGACGGTGTACAACCACAAAAGCCTGAAGCGGGAGATAAGCGATCGGATCATCCCAGGGTGGTTCACCCACCAGACGATGGGTAAGCCAGGCCGCAAGCATGGCTGAGGGGAAAGCGTGGTATTCCAGACCGCCGTGAGTGCGTTCGGTGTGCAGGTAATCTTGAAAGAAAGAAGTGTACTTGCCTACGTCATGAGAAACTCCTACGATGTACCCTACCTTCGCGAGAATATCCCGAGATCGGAGCGCGGGGTGATCCAGCGCATCCCGCGCCCCACGAGCTACCTCGGCCAAGTGTTCCTGCAAAGGCTTTCCCGGATGTGATTCAGCCCGCTGCATGGCTTGTTTCCTCCAGAAAAACATGCCAGAGATCGACCGGGTCGTCCGGCAGGTGAAAACGTGGTCCGCGCACGCCCAGGCGCAGGGACTGTGCGCTATCCTCCCATATCACCGAGGTCACTGTTCGTAACGTGCGGTCTACGTTGAAGTCCAATGGCATCCGGTCAGGGAGAATACGCACACCCGGTGTGAGCAGTCTGGAGGATTCGGCGACGCGCTCGGTAGGAACAACAGAATCGATGAAGACAGGCTTAGCATCATCTGCCCACTCTACTTGATCTCCATCATAAAGACGTCCGTTTTCCACCCAGGCGGGGCAAAAGGCCACGCCCAGGAAGAGTGGGTAAGCATAGAGTAGGGCTGTTACCCGCTCTGCCACGTCCCGGGTGATTGCCGGATCCTCGTGCTGGAAGTACACGCGGTACCTCAAGACTGAATCAGGATAGTCTCCTCTGGGCAAAACCCATTCGATAGGGATCTGGGTGCGCGAGTCTCGGCCATGCCAATCTTCAGTCTTGGTTTGGAGAAGGTTGACTGTTTGTACGATGGTACGCACTGGTGTTTTCAAGACCGCGCCTATGCGGGCTCGTTCCAGGGAAAGTTGCTCGTAATACGAATCCCGCGACCATCCTAACATCGCAGCAATGACTCCCATGAGCGTAGTGCGTGGCGGCACATGGTAGGAGAGCGATGACGAGTTAGTATAGAACTTGCGAAAGTGAGCCATCGGGCCCACCAGATCAAAGGCAACTAAAGGTCCCATGTTCCCTCCTTATTACGAGGAGGCTTGCTTCTCTACGCTGAGGCGCCGTACCATTTCTCCTCCCAGTCCGGTTTTCAGAGTCGACACCAAGCCGACACCGGGTTCGAACTCGTCGTGCGCCCACACCACGATCTGTTGGATCGATGCCTGGTGACTTTTCAACCAGTCTACCAATGCACTGAAATCAACGTCTACATCTGCGATGCTTTCCAAGCCCCCGTCTTTGTCCAGGTGAACCCGGGTGCGGAAGTCGCCAAAGAACGTGGTATCGTCTTTGTATTCCACCCGTAAATAAAGGCGTGGGCTCTGCCCGATTTTGCTGCGGCTGGTTGCTATCAACGGTAGGCTCTCGATCAGAGAGTGATCCAGCAGCTCGACATCGGTTTCCGAAAGGCCGGTTATGCGAGCTCTCCAGGCACTAATTACGCCGTAGAAGGCCGGGAAAGAATACTTTACTCGCCAGTCCTTGCCCATGGTTCCGTATTCGCCTTTTTCTCCCTTTTCTCGACCGGCAAAGTGAGACGTTATAGTGGAAGAAGGGAGCAGTTCCACCCGATTGAGAGAGTAGCCCCAAGAGAATTGTACCGGGCCTGTGAAAGTAATATGACCACCGGCTCCCTCTTCTGACCCGATGGGTATGGTTGCTCCAAAGAGTCTTACATCGACGAGGCGGTCCAGTAACCACTCGCGAAATGCACTCTCCTTGGCCACCTCCTTTGTAGCGCGTTTTTTGGATCTTGTAGACTGTAGGAACTCCTCGGCCAGTCCGTCGATGCGCTGTTTGGCCGAAACCACGCTTCCTCCCACCGAGCGCACCCACACATCTTGAGGCCGTGAGTAGGACCAGGGCTCTTTAGTCCACTCCTCGTCCTGCCACGCAATCCAGTAGTCTCGCAGATAACGTTTCAGGCGAACGTCACTGACCAGGTTACGGCTGGTATCATAGTCCATGCGCGGGCGGTTTTCCTCGTCAGGATCGCCGTTTGGATTGCATAACTTGGCGTCGTAAAGGAACAAGATCTCGCTGTTGCGTTCGATACTCATCGTTTTACCTCCTTAGATTTTGCCTTCGTGTGTCTTTTTGACGTTCTGCCGACCGCTTAACCCTTTTGTCCGAACCTTTGCAGGTGTCGGAAAGCATATCCGGAAAGTACCCAATAGGTGTTCTCCGCTGGCGTAAGCAACCCGCGTGCTTGGTCCATGAGAGATCTGGATGCGGCGAAAAGGTCCTTGGTGGGTGGATTGAGCACACGATAAATTCGTAGCTGTTCCAGCATTTCGTTGCTCAATCGTTTGACCTTGTTAGCATCCATGCCCTGAAAATGGATTTTATTCAGAATGGGCACGGAACCGGTAGATTGCTGCGCCATGGCAACCTCGCCTACCAGCATGCCAAGCAGAAACAGAGCTCTCTCGGCTGCATTCAGCCCTAAAGCGTCCATGTAAGCCCATACGTCTTCCGGTACTTGGTTCCGGATATTCTCCAAAAGCTTTGTCCCGTCCATGAATTGACCTCCTTTGAGAAAATTCAGCAAAAGTAAGTAGTATCGTAACAGTTGGGTCTGCACCAAAAACACGCGCAAAGCAGCATCGGGATCGTTCTGCGGTGGGTGGACATAGGCTCCGTATTTCTGAAAACGATGTACTGTAGCGGTTTCCAGGAATAAAGGTAGCAGATTGTGGAAATCTATTGGTCGATTGGAAAACAAAGCCTCTATAAACTGGAAGAAAGCTTGTTGCCCATGCCCCCGTTTCCCGATAGGAAAAAGATAGAACAAGGTGTTCAACCCCAGATCCCATGGATCCCAATGTTCTGTGCGAATCGGAGCTAAACGTTGTTGAGCGAAGTGGTGAGTTCGATACCGTGCAGCATCCACTTCATCCAATCGTGACGGCGGCACGTCACGAATGTATTGCTGAAGTTTTGTAGAGCGTCCGTCGTCCTGGATGAAAAGGAAGTCGAGAAGGTAAGAGGCTTTGATGTCCTCGAAACGCTGGTAGGCTTTGAGCTTTTCTTGGAACATATGCCAGCCATCCAGCGTCAAGGTGGCTTCCCACCGATCAGTGACGTATTTAGCCCACTCTTCCAAGGCGTTGGCAGGCGGGCGGACATGCGGATCGTGAAACACAGGTACCACATAGACCCGGCTCGTTAGCTGCCCCAGACGACTCCTTAGCCGGGTGCGCATGAACGTTTCCCCGGCGAGTAAAGTCTGGTAGCACTCCCGGCAGATAGCGTAATTGCGGTGGAAATTTGTCTTCTGAAAGCCACTGGCAAATCCGGGCTTGTCCGTGATGTACATCTTGAGCCAAAACCGTGTTGTATTTTCGGTGACCTCTTTTCGCTCCTTACCACACACGTGGCAGCGCCCAGGCCTGGTTTTGTCGAACACGTCGCTTAGATAATTGCGGTACAAGTAACGATGGTAAGCGGGTTCTCGGGCCAGCCACCTACCATTCAGATGAAGAGTGTAAAGGTACTTGGCCTTCTTGTCCAAGCTCAGATACCGTTGTATCCCTCCCTGTAAAGTGGCTGCGATCAGAGATACGGCTTTCTTGGTCCCATGTTCTCGAGCGTACGCCTGGAACAGCCCCGGCGTCAACTTGTTCTCCCCGCGGGCTTTTGCCAGAACTTCCAGTTCCTTGCGGCGTGGAGCAGGTATCCATTCCCATTTTGCCCATCCTAAAACAGGCAGGTTCCATATCAACCGATAACGCTGCTCTGCCGATTTCTGCACAGGTAGCTCGAGATACACAGCGTCGAGGATGCTTTCAATCCCCCCGCGCAACTCGGCATCTCCTATACCTCCAACCAGCGACGGCAGAGCTTGGGAAATGAGATACTCCAGTTTGGATACGGTCACCCGGTCCTGGGCCACGTTGCGTGGTGCATGCCCCACCCATAGCGCTTGATAAAGGTGCTCACTGTCCATCTCGTGCATTATGGGCGGATCCAATTGCCAGTGCCCATCCTTTTCCCGCAGGTCCAGGTGTACGATACCGGCGTAACGATTTAAATCATCCACTTTTACCAGAGTCTGTAACAATGCCTCTTCATCGCTGCCTGCGTGAGGACGACGCCATTCTAAAGCAGCCTCCCCCAGCATGCGTAATCCTTCGATCATCCCACACCTCCTTGCTTGCTGTTTTTCCGTTGCCTCCTCGCCTCCCATACCTCCACGCACCCGAAACCCTGGCTGTTTTTGGCACCCAGGCCCGCGTCCAGGGCCATGCGGGAGTAAGGCTCCGGTGCGTCCAGTTCGTAGATGCCAGTCCACCCCTTGATGACCGTGCCTTTGTACTTCACGATGCTCAGGTTCCTGGTGCTGACCTTGACCG
>WFSD01000054.1 GCA_015486235.1 Anaerolineae bacterium | reverse complement strand
TCGGTTCTATAAACAAGCGTGTGCTTCAACCAATTCTCGTCGTCACGCTTGGGACAATCCTCACGGGAGTGGGCGCCCCGACTTTCTGTGCGGTTAAGGGCCGAAGTTGCCGTGGCGTACGCCACATCCAACAGGTTGCTCAGTTCCCACGCTTCCAACAGATCCGTGTTGAACCTCTTCCCTTTATCCTGAATGGATATCCGCTCGTAGCGTTCCCGTAGCTCATCGAGTTTCTCTATAGCTTCTGTTATGAGTTCCCCTGTGCGGAACACGCTTACATTGTCCATCATTATTTGCTGCATCTCTTTGCGGATGTCTGCTGGCTTCTCGTCGCCGCTACTATTGAGGATTCTCTCCAATTGCTCGATGGTATATCCGGCCGGGTCTTCAGGCAGAGGTTCGAGCTTGGCGGTCTTGATGAACTCGCCCAACTTAAGACCGGAGATCATGCCATAGCCTGCAAGCTCCACCAGGGAGTTCGTCCCCAGGCGGTTGGCTCCGTGGACCGAGATGCAGGAATTCTCTCCAGCTGCGAAAAATCCGACCACAGGGGTATTCTTGCCGTCGATGATGACGTTGGTGTCGATATTGACGGGGATGCCGCCCATGGCGTAGTGTGCGGTGGGAGACACTGGCATCGGCTGGGTCACCGGGTCCACGTGCAGGTAGGTTCGGCAGAAATCGGCGATGTCCGGCAGACGCTTTTCGATGATCTCTTTGCCCAAGTGCGTGGCGTCCAGGTAGACGTAGTCCTTGCCGTCAATGCCTCGGCCTTCCCGGATTTCCATGTAGATGGCTCTGGAGACCACGTCACGGGATGCCAGGTCTTTGATGTGCGGCGCGTACTTTTCCATGAACCGCTCACCGAGCCGGTTCCGGAGGACGCCACCCTCACCACGTACTGCCTCGGTGATCAGGATGCCCAGCTTGTACATGCCGGTAGGGTGGAACTGGAAGAACTCCATATCCTCCAGCGGAATCCCTCTGCGCCACGCAATGGCCAAGCCGTCGCCGGTGAGGGTGTGGGCGTTGCTGGTGACTTTCCAGACCCGCCCCCAACCGCCGGTGGCGAAGTTCACCGCTTTTGCATGGAAGATGTGCAGTTCGCCAGTGTCGATTTCGTAGGCGACAACGCCACGGACGATGTTGTCTTTGATTATGAGATCGATGACTTGAAACTCGTCGTAGAAGTGGATTCCTTTCTTGATGGCCTGCTGGTAGAGGGTCTGCAAAATCATGTGGCCAGTGCGGTCTGCCGCGAAGCAAGCCCTGTGGACAGGTTCGCCGGTCACGTTGTTGGTGTGCCCGCCAAAGCGCCGCTGGTTGATTTTGCCGTCGGGCGTCCTGTTAAAAGGCAAACCCATGTGCTCCAACCTGATGACTGCGTCGACAGCCGATTTGGTCAGCACATCCACGGCGTCCTGGTCCGCCAGGTAGTCGCTACCCTTGACGGTATCGAAGGAGTGCCACTCCCAGTGATCTTCTTCGAGATTACCCAGGGCGGCTGCGATACCACCCTGAGCGGTGCCGGTGTGGGAGCGAGTAGGGTAGAGCTTGCTGATAACCGCCACACTGCCATAATCAGAGGCGTAGAGGGCTGCAGAAAGCCCCGCCCCGCCGGCCCCTACCACAACCGCGTCGTACCTGTGTATTTTGATATCTTCAAACCTTTTATCGGACATTATCAATCCTCCTTAAAAAAGCCCAAAGGAAATTATGAACGCCATGATGAGCAAGGCAGCCCACAGAAAGAAGATCAAGGACCGCCAGAACAACCTCCATCCAGGTGTCTGTGTATATTCATCCATCACTTCCCGCCATCCGTTCATCCCATGGGTACCGGCGATTGCCACGATGAGAAAGCCATAGAGGTCGACAAAACGGTTGTTGCTGATGCCCACACTATGCACCGGGAAGAAGACCCATCTGTACTGCACGCCTGGATTGAGTTTGGTCGCTATATTGATGTAGATCATACTGAGAGCTCCGGCGAGGAGCAAGAAAACTCCTGCAAACCTCATGAAGAACCAGGCATACAGTTCCCATCTGCTATCCGTTCTAGCTTTGCCGCTGTACATTTTTACCTCCTTAGAAGATGAAGAGAGCAGGCACAACGACCATCGGAACCCAAAGTGCCATCTCAAGCCAGAAGATCTCTTTCTGGTACGCGGTCAGGGAGGGCCAGAAATCTATGATGATGATCCTCATACCATTCAGAGCGTGATACAAGAGGCATGCGATGACGAACAACTGGACGCCAGGAGTTTTGTACCACATGAAGTAGGTGTTGGAACTTTCCACACCCACACCAGCGTAGATCAAGAACTGAGTGATCACATGCACGCCGACAAAAAGCAAGACGCCGAGGCCCGCAATCCGATGAAGGATCCAGGCCCACATACCGACTCCGCCCTTGTAGCGGAGCCCTTCAAAGAAATTGACATTTCCTGCCATAGAGCCGCTCCTTTCTTCTCTGAGGGCATGACGTTGGAATGCGCCCATGCCACCTGCGTTTTAGAAGATAACGACCTCTCTAAACAAAGATAGCGGCTGCTCCGGTCCTCTCCTGAGGCATACAAGCAAAGCCGCTAGATTGACCAACGGGGATAACCAGGGTACCAGATTCATGCACACACATTGTCGATCGTCCGGCCTCCTTGAACAGGATACGGGTGACCAAGAGCCGCATTGCCAGAAATCGAGTTAATATTATACCCCTTGCCGGGTCGTTGTCAAAAGCCAGCCCAAAAAATCATCCGAACCGGTTCCATGTAGCACATACGAAAACGCGTGCATTTTTCGGGTTTGATTTTGACAACGGTCTTGCCCTGGTGCTATAGTTTAAACGCTCACAAAATTCATCTCACAAAGCGCGGGGAACGGTCCCCGATCATCTCGGTTTTCCGCCGTTCCTCGCCACAAGCTTGCTTGGTGAGGAGGCTAAAGAATTATGTCCAAATCAAATGATCCACAGGTGAGCCGACGTAACTTTCTCACAGGAGCCATCGTTGCGGTCGGGGCTTTCATTGGAATAGTTGCGGGTGTACCTGCTACTGGCATGATCATCTCCCCCGCTATCAAGTCCATGGAGAAAGCAACGGCCAAATGGTTCGCTCTTGGATCTACCAAGTCATTCAAAATCGGCGAACCCCAAACGGAAAGAGTCAAAGTGGTAAGACAGTTAGGATGGAGGAGACATGTCTCGACGGAAACCATGTTCATCCTCACAGATGATGGCCAGAACTTCATTGCGATGTCTGACGTATGCACACATCTTGGGTGCCACGTAAGGTGGTTGCCCGACAAAAACGTGTTCTGGTGCCCATGCCACAATGGTATATACGACAAACATGGCAAGAACATCTCGGGACCACCGCCCCGCCCACTGGATCGCTACAAGGTCAAAGTGGATAACGGCCAACTTTTCGTTTACGTGGAGGGATAGACTATGTGGGATGACATTGTTCAATGGCTGGATGAACGAGCCGGGGTGCGGGAGTTCTGGAAAGTCACCATGTCCCGCAAGATCCCGGAAGTGAACTGGTTCTACACCCTTGGAAGCACCACAATGGTCGTGGCTCTGCTTCAGGGCCTCACAGGAATTTTGCTCACCTCTTACTACGTGCCAACCCCGGAAGACGCTTACGGCAGTATTCAGTATATCGTGCATGACGTCACCCTGGGAGCCTACATCAGGGGAATGCACCACTGGGGAGCCTCCTTCATGGTGGCGCTCGTTTTCCTGCACATGCTGAGGGTGTATTACATGGGAGCGTACAAGTACCCACGTGAACTCACGTGGGTAGTAGGCGTCTTCTTGCTCATCTTCACTCTGGGGTCCGGCTTTACTGGCTACCTGCTGCCGTGGGACCAGAAAGCGTACTGGGCTACTACGGTCGGCACCAACATCGGCGGTGTAACGCCTTTCATCGGCCCATGGGTCAAAGAGATATTGCGAGGGACATCGGATGTGTCAGGGGTAACATTAGCCCGGTTCTATGGATTCCACGTGTGGCTCCTGCCATCGCTCCTATATCCCTTCATCGGCCTACACCTGTACCTGGTTATCCGGAACGGTATCACAAATCCGCCATCGCGTGATGAGTGAGAAAGGAGGCCCCAATTGAATCAGCAAGAAAAAAAAGAGTACATGAAAAAATACAAGATGCTGAAAGAGCAAGGAGTCCCGTTCTTCCCTGACATAGTTTTCAATGATGCTGTCGTATGGCTGGCTGTTTTCCTGTTGTTGTCTGCCCTGGCAGTCTTCGTCGGCGTCCACATGGAAGGAAAAGCAAACCCCAACGATACCACATACGTCCCCAGGCCAGAGTGGTATTTTCTCTTCCTCTATCAGTATCTGAAGTATTGGCCCGGGTTCCTGGAACCAATAGCGGCGACAGTTATTCCGGGAATAGCCATCCTGCTACTGCTTTTCCTTCCATTCTACGACACAAATCCCATGCGCCATCCTCTCAACAGGCCGGTAGCTACCACCATCATGACCATTGTCGTGATAGCGATGGTCGCACTGACCTATATCTCCGAAGTTACCAAACCTCCTACCACTGCCAAGGCAGCGGTGGGGCAAACGGAAGCAGAGATGATAAAAACGGGACAAAAGCTTTTCACGGAAAACTGTGCATCGTGCCACGGCCCGGACGGCAAAGGTGTAAAAGGGATAACCCATCTGCCCCTCAACTCTGACGATTTCCTGAACACACGTACTGACGACGTAATTCACAACATCATTGCCTCGGGGCAGACCAGCGTTGGAATGCAGGCATTCGGTGCCGGCAATGGAGGCAACTTGAGCGATCAGCAGATCGATGCCATCGTTGCTTACATACGCAGCTGGCAGAAAGGAGTTGCAGTCGCGACTCCTACGCCTCAGGCAGCGGCGAAATTCGACCCGGCCAAATACTACAAGAACAATTGCGCTGTCTGTCATGGCCCCAATGCTGAGGGCAAGGGAACAGCGTTCCCAGCTCTGAACAAAGCCGCCAGCGAGCACGACATGTATCATGACGTAATACTAAACGGCAAGAACGCCATGCCCAAGTACAAAGGGAAACTCACAGACCAGCAGATCGACCAGATAATCAACTGGCTGGCGACCAAGTAATCCTGCCACATCAAAGCAAAAAAGCCCGGCCTCTTTCGAGGCCGGGCTTTTTGTATCTCATCCTACCAACCGGCGGTATATCTCTTCCAGCTCTTCATCGGAGTAGAAATGAATCACCAATCGCCCGCCTTTCCTTCCACGCAGAAGCTCGACTTTCGTCCCCAGGGAGTCCTGCATCCGCTCTGCCAGGCGCCGCAGCTCCACTTCCATAGCGTCGGCCGCCTCTTGGACGACCTCTTGCTTCTTCGGCTCCCGCATGCGGCGGGCCAGCGCCTCCGTTTGTCGGACGTTCAGGCCTTTCTCGACCACCAGATCCAACAACAGCCGCTGTTGCTCCTCCGACTCCAGCGACACGAGGGCGCGTGCATGGCCCTCGGTGATCTTTCCCTCCGCCAGTGCTCGCCGGGCGAACTCCGGGAGGTTCAGAAGCCTGACCACGTTTGCCACAGCAGCCCGGCTCTTCCCGACCCGGCGTGCAACTTCCTCCTGGGTCATATCGAACTCATCCATCAACGTCCGGTATGCTTGTGCCTCCTCTAGCGGGTTCAGATCTTCCCGCTGGATGTTCTCCACCAGCGCCCACTCCAGCATGTCCACCGGCGACACGTCCCGCACCACCACAGGAACTTTCTCCAGGCCTGCCATCCGAGCCGCGCGCCACCGCCTTTCCCCCGTGACCAGGTGGTAGGCGCAGGAAGAGCCCTGTGGGGCCTTTGTGACCACCAGCGGCTGGAGCACGCCATGCTCCCGGATCGAGGCCGCCAGCTCCGAAAGCTGCTCCGATGAGATACGCTGCCTCGGCTGCCTCGGGTTTGGAGCTATCGAGACCACAGGCACTTCCTGGAGACCCGCTCCCCCTGGCTTCTGAGGTAACAAGGCATCCAGCCCCCTACCCAAGCCTCTCCCCTTGCTGCTTGCCATTTCCAGACCTCCCGCCTGTCTCACCAACAGGCTGCTAGCCCGTTCCAAACGCCTTGATCCTGGCCCACACCTCGTCCGCCAATTGTCTGTACGCTTCCGCCCCGGAAGAGGACGGCGCGTAGGAGCGGATGGACATCCCGTAGCTGGGGGATTCACTCAGCCGCACGCTCCTGGGCACCACGGTCGTGAAAGTCTCCTCGGGAAAGTATCGCCTGACCTCCTGCTCGACCTCCTTCGCCAGGGTCGTGCGGCGGTCGTACATGGTCAGGAGTATGCCCAGCAGGCGCAAATCGGGGTTCAGCCCGTTGCGTATCCGCTCCACCGTGTCCAGGAGACGGGTGAGGCCCTCCAGCGCCAGGTATTCGCTCTGGAGCGGCACGATCAGGAAGTCGGCGGCCACCAGCGCGTTGATGGTCAGGAGCCCCAGGCTGGGGGGCGTGTCCACGAAGACGAAATCGTACCTGCCCCGGACGCCTGCCAGGGCGCTCCGGAGCAGCCGCTCCCGCCCATCCATGGTCGCCATCTCCACCTCCGCTCCCGCCAGATCGGGGGTGGCGGGAAGCAGGTGCACCCCCGGTTCTTCCGTGGAGAGGATCACGTCCTCGGCCGCGGCATCGCCCATCAGCACGTCGTAGAGGGAGCGGGAAGTATGGCGCAGGCCCAGGCTGCTGGTGGCATTAGCCTGAGAGTCACCATCCACTAAAAGAATCCTATGTCCGGCAGCTCCCATGTACGCTGCCAGGTTTATGGCGGTCGTGGTTTTTCCCACGCCCCCTTTCTGATTCGCGAAAGCAATCACGGCACCCATGGATGTTCTCCCAGCCATGCTTCTACCTTCTGCCTGCGCGGTATGCCCGCCACGCCCCACCTCTCCACGGAGAAAGACGCCACGACATTGGCGAAATAGCCGCTCAGCCAGGGGTCTCCTGTCTCCCACCACCGTATGAGGAACGCCGCGGCGAAAATGTCCCCGGCGCCAGTGGGATCGACCTCTTTTGCCTTTCTCGGTGAGATGTGCTGTTCCTCGCCCCCGGCGAATACCGTGCAGCCGTCACGTCCCTGGGTCAGAACCAACACCGGCACGTGCTCCATCCACGGAACGAGCAGGCTCCGGTCGTGGTCTATGTCCTCCTCGCTCACCACCATCACCGACGTGTGCGGGAGCACCCTGGACGACAGCACGAAAGGATACGGCACCACCCGGCCATCGCCATCCCAGCAGCGCATCCATCCCTGGGGCGTGACCAGCACCTTCCCGTCGAGCATCCCGGCCAGTTCCGGATCGACCTCCTGCGAGACGGGGGCCAGGTGCGCCAGAGGCGCCGACAGCCAGCCAGAAGGAACGTCGCCCACCGTTATCGATTTTGCCCGTTCCTTCAGGATCAACTCGCGGCTACCGTCCAGGTAGCGAATGAAGTAAGTGGTGGTGGATTCCGACGGGACCACGTGCAGGGCGTGGATTTCGCCATCCAGTCGCTCCCGCCACCGGAAACCCTCGCCGGCGCTGGTGACCACACCGACGCGGTACCCCATCCGTGCAGCGGTGATGGAAGAGTATGTGACCGTTCCTCCCAGCAAGTCCCCCTTGCCCGGCCGCAAGTCTCTGGTTATGTGTCCTATTATCAGATAGTCTATGCTCGGTTGCATTCGGTTTCCAGTGGCGACGACTTTCACCGCTGAGCTCGCGGTGCACGCTGGTAGGGGCGCAGCGTGCTGCGCCCGCCGTTGGCCGATAGCGGCCCCTGCCACAGCAACGAGGCCGTCCATGAAAGCTAACGGCTATCGGCTATCTTCCCGCCGCGCCCATGTTTATTTCGTCGGGAAGGCCATCACCCGGTTGTTGTCGGCGTCGGCGACGTAGAGCAGCCCTTTCGGCCCGATGGAGACGCCGTTCGGCAGGCCGAAGGAATGGCTGTCGGTGCCGTAGTCGCCGAAAGTGTATAGGAACTTCCCATCCCCGGTGAAGACCAGGATGCGGAAATTCTCCGGATCGCTGGCATACACCCGCCCCTGCCCGTCCACCGCCAGATACGGCTTGTTCACCACCGACTGGCTATCCCAGCCGTGGATGGGCCAGCTCATCAGGAATTTGTAGCTCGTGCCGCTGAATTTCTGAATCCGCTGGTTCCAGGTGTCCGCCACGTAGATGTTCCCGGCTTTGTCCACCGCCAGGCCCACCGGTTCGTCGAATTTGCCGGGGTCGGAGCCGGCGCCGCCGAACTGGGCCAGGAACTTGCCGTCGGGATAGAACACCTGCACCCGCTTGTTGCCGGTATCGGTGACGTACAGGTTCCCTTTGGCGTCAATGGCGATGTCCCTGGGGCCCCAGAAGACGCCCGGCTGCCTCAGTTCGCCGTTGGTGGAGACGAAAGAGCCCCACGATTTCAGGAACTTGCCGTCGGAATCGAACATCTGAATGCGGTGGTTCCAGGTGTC
>WFSD01000053.1 GCA_015486235.1 Anaerolineae bacterium | reverse complement strand
CTTCTGAAGCGATCCACTACTTGCCGTTGGGGTTGATGTAGAGCGACAATGGTTCTGGGGATTCCTGGGGACCCGTAGGGCCCTCAGGAATTACTTCGTTTTCCCCCACCGCACCAAGATGTACCAGGATGCATTTCAGCCGGGGTAGGCATTCGAAGCAGATTCACCCCCCACGCCACTCTGTGTCACCCCGAATCCGAGGGCTATTCGAACTGCGGCTCGTCTCGTTGACAATGCATGGATCAAAACGTAAAATACCTTTTGCACGCTTGCACTCCGACAAGCTTTGGATAAACAGTCGCAATGCGTCCAAATATCGGCAGGGGGAGAGAAGTGATCTTCAAAAAAAACGATAGGAACACTGACAAAGAAAAAATCCATAAAAGTCTGAAGAAAACCCGCGGCGGCTTCCTAGGCCGCGTCAAAACGCTGTTCCAGGCAAACGAAATAACTGGTGATCTATGGGATGAACTTGAAGAGCTCCTGATTCAAGGGGACGTAGGTGTCGATACCACCACGGAACTAGTGGAGAAGCTGAGGAATCAGGTAAAAGAATACGGCATCAAGAGCACCCAAGATGCCTACGATCTCCTCAAGGAAGACATGGTGGAGATGCTGGATTGGTCAGGCGACCCCATGACTCTCTGGGAGCCACGGCTATTGACGGTGGTGCTCGTAGTAGGCGTCAACGGCTCGGGCAAGACAACATCCATCGCGAAGCTGGCACATTATATGAAAAGCCGCGACAAGCGGGTGGTACTGGCAGCAGCCGACACTTTCCGTGCTGCAGCGATAGATCAGCTCCGCATTTGGGGCGATCGGGTAGGGGTCGATGTGATATCCCACCAGCCAGGCGCAGACCCGGGCGCGGTGGTCTACGATGCGATCAGGGCTTCCCAGGAATCACGCAATGCGGACGTTCTGATCATAGATACGGCAGGCAGGCTCCACACCAAGTACAACCTGATGAAAGAGCTGGAGAAAATACGGGCTATCGCGGCGAAGCAGGTGCACAAAGCCCCGCATGAGACTTTCCTGGTCCTGGATGCCACCAACGGGCAGAACGCGCTTTTCCAGGCGAAAGCCTTCAAAGACGCCGTCAAAATCACCGGCGTAATCCTCGCCAAGCTGGACGGGACTGCAAAAGGAGGGGTCGTCTTCCCGATCTACCAGGAGCTCGGGGTGCCGGTGCGGTTCGTCGGGACTGGCGAGACCATGGAGGACTTCGCCGAGTTCGATCCGCGGGTGTTCGTGGAGGGGCTTTTCAGCAACGGCTGACAGAGCAGGGGGAGAGGCACCCCGCCAGTGTATTGGACGTCCCCATGGACATACTTGTGAGGAGCGCCTTACCCTCTCCGGTTTTACCCCACCTCGTCCGCGTCTTCAGCGACCAGCACTTTGCGACCGCGGCCTGCCCCCTCATCCGGCCCAACGATGCCCCTGGCCTCCAGTTCCTCCATCAGCCGGGCTGCCCTGGGGTATCCCAGCCGCAGGCGCCGCTGCAACCACGAAGTGGAAGTGTTTTCCCTGCCTTGGAGCAATTCCACCGCCTGGCGGATCAACTCGTCGTCCCCGTCGCTTCCCTCACCCTGCGACTGCATCCCGTCCCACGGAGCTTTTTCTCCTTCCGGCTCTGTCTCCCCCTCGTGCCCCGGCGCCCGCCAGAAATTGATGACAGCCGTCACTTCCGAATCGCTGACGTAGCATCCCTGAAAACGGATAGGCGTGCTTTTCCTCGGGGACATGAACAACCCATCACCCCGACCCAGGAGCCGCTCTGCGCCGTTTTCATCGAGAATGACCCTGGAATCCACCGACGAACTGACGGCAAAAGCTATCCGGGCCGGAAAATTCGCCTTGATGAGACCAGTTACCACATCCACACTGGGGCGCTGCGTAGCCACAATCAGGTGAATGCCAGTAGCCCTGGCCATCTGCGCCAATCGCGTGATAGCGTGCTCCACGTCTACAGGGAACGTGAGCACCAGGTCCGCCAGTTCGTCTATCGCCACGACAATGTGAGGTATCGGTTTTTCGACAGCGCCCAGATTGTAATCGTCTATGTTGCGCACGCCAGTATCGGCGAAAAACCGGTACCGGCGATCCATCTCCAGGAGCATCCAATGGAGAGCTTTGGCAGCTTCCTCCGGATCGTTGATGACAGGCGAGATCAGATGCGGAACGCCGTTGTACGCCGACAGCTCGACGCGCTTCGGGTCTATGAGGAGCAGTCGAAGAGTATCCGGCGTGTTGTTCATCAACAGGCAGACCAGGATCGAATTCACGCTGACCGACTTTCCGGAGCCGGTGGCGCCGGCGATCAGGAGGTGCGGAAGCGTGGACAAGTCCGCTACCAGCGGTTCGCCCGCCACATCCCGTCCCAGTCCAATGGCAAGGCGAGAGCCGAGCTTCTTGAACGCCCTGGACGAGATCACGCCCTTGAGGGAAACAATGGCAACTTCCGGGTTTGGCACCTCTATCCCAACATAGGAATGCCCCGGCACAGGGGCTTCGATCCGGATTGGGGCGGCGGATAGCGCCAGAGCCAGGTCATTCTGCAGGGAGACAATCTTGTTCACCCGGACCCGCTGCTGGACAGTCTCGCCCCCCCGCCTCACCCCGATCTCACCAGGCTCTACGCCGAACTGGGTGACGGCAGGGCCTCGGCGGATGGAAACGACTTTTGCCGGAACCTTGAACGATGCCAGCGTGTCCTCGATGACACGAGCCATTGCGTTCGCCTCCCGTGCCCCCATGCGCCCGCCTCGGTCACCCGAAAGGATGTTCAATGGCGGGAGTTTCACCTTCCTGCGCCTGTGGGGCTGCGGCACCACGGACACAGGGCTGGTACCTCCCGCGCCACTTACGAGTTCCTCTTGATCCCGTGCCGCTTCCATGAAAATTCTCCAGCTTTCGGGAAGCTGCTCGCGCATCTGTTCGGCCCACTTTGGCCACATGGGAAGCGCCGGAAGCCAGCATGCCAGCCCAAACAGAAAGAAAATCACACCGCCAAGGAGGGCTCCAGGGCCGCTCAGGACAGCATGGAAAGCCTCGTACAGCGCCCACCCGACCACGCCGCCGCCCTCGCCATGTGCTGCAAGCGCCCAGGAAGGGCTGGTACGTGCCCCCCACCAATGAAACAAAGCTGCTGCGCCTACGGATGCGAGTTCCGTTCCCAGGAGGTATAGCCAGCGCCATCGGAATAGATCGAAAGCCCAGGCAACCATCGCCAGAAAAGTGAGGAAAAAAAGCGACCAGACAGGCCACAGAGCGTAGCCCAGCATGTTCCGCCACAGATGGATCGGGAAGACGACCGTAAAGAGGAATATTGCCAGGACAAAGGATGCCGCTCCCCTCTGTTTATCGAGGTCTTGGAACAGTTCGCCGATATCCGAAACAGGCAAGCGGCTCATAATGGATTCACAGCAATGCGGTTTCGCGCATGCTGAGGGCTATGCGTCTGCGCCCGGGGTCCACATTCAAAATTTTTACAGTTACCATGTCGCCTTTCTGCAACAAGCCGAGGGCCCCATCACCCATCTCGGAACTGTGTACCAGACCTTCTATCCCCGACTCCAGACGCACGAAAGCCCCGAACGGCGCGACGCCCGTGACAACTCCTTCCAACACTTGTCCAGGGTGATACCGCCGAGAAGCGGCAGACCAGGGATCCGGCCGCAGGCGCTTGAGGCTCAACATCACCTGGCGCTTGGCGTGGTCCACGTTCAGCACGACCACGCGAATCCTCTGCCCGGTTTTCAAGACTTCCTGTGGGTGGCTTACCCGCCTCCAGTCCATCTCGGAAACATGTATCAACCCTTCCATACCATCACCCAGGTCGACAAACGCACCAAAGAAGTGTACCGAGGATACCGTTCCTTCCAGTACCGACCCCGGTGCCAGAGAACAGGCAGACGACCTGGCCTCGGGGGACATGTTCGCTACACGCTCTGACACAAGGAGCCTGTTCTTGTCCTGATTCAGCTCTATTATCTGCACCAACGATTCCCCGCCGATGCGCTCAGAGAGTTTATCCATGCTTTCTGGAGGGTCTAACATCTGGGTGACGGGCAGGAACCCCTGAAGAGAGCGGAAACCCAGCAGAAGCCCTCCCCGGTTGTACCCGTTGACAATCATCGTGACAGGCTCTTCACGATGCATTAACCGATACGCTTCTTCCCATGCGCTTTCCCTGCTCAGGGCAGATTCTGCTTTCTCTTCCGATGGGATCCAATGTATGGCAAGTGTTGGAGGAGGAGCGTCTAGAGGAGGTGCAAACTTGCCCTGCTGCAACAAAGCGTTCCAGTAACCTTCATCGCTGGTAGTCAAAATCCAAGGCTTGTGAAAATAGGTTCCCCGCATTTACATCCCTTTCCTGCCTACATCAGCTATACATTCGGGCATCCATCGCTGTCAGCGTGAATGACTATCCTCCGGGAGCAACTTTTCTACCACGACAATGCGTTGCGACCTAACCCCAATTATAAATGACATAAATGCTAGATGTCAAGAACGTCAGGTCCCCCAATCCCGCGGGTAGCGGAAATCCCATCCCACGGTGCGCGTGCTCAGTTTTGCGATGATCGGCATCCGGCGTTTGTACTGGTTCCGTTGCACCAAATGCCACAGTCTGCGGACTTTCCTTTCATCGAACCCCATGCTCACCACCTCGTCTATCCGATAGCGCATGTCAAAAAGGAGATAGAGTATCCGATCCGCCTCGGCATAGGTAATTCCGAGCTCGCCTTCATCCGTCTGGTCCTGCCACAGATCTGCGGAAGGGGTCTTCTGCAAAATACTCTCGGGCACGCCCAGGGCCTTTGCCATCTGGCGCACCTGCGTCTTGTACAGATCACCTATGGGGTTGATCCCTGAAGCTGAATCCCCCCACTGGGTCGAGTACCCCAGAAGGAGTTCCGTTTTGTTGCTGGTCCCTATCACCAAACCGTCCCACGCGACAGATCTATCGTAAAGAACAATCATCCTGGTGCGAGCCATCACGTTGCCACGCCTGCGCCTATCCATGTCTGGGGAAAGCTCGAAAAACGGATCTACCATAGGGGTGATCTCCACGATCTCGCTGGAGATACCAAGCTGATCCACCACCATCTGGGCATCCCGCAAACTGTTGGGGTTGGACGTGCGATACGGCATCAACAGCGCCAGCAGGTTTTCAGGGCCAAATGCCTCCACAGCAAGGAAGCACGAAAGGGCGGAGTCTATGCCGCCGGAAAGGCCGATAACACCTTTGCCGAATCCAAACCTGCCAGCCTCGTTTCGGAGAAATTCGACCAGCACGCGCCTGACCAGGCCCGTGTCCAGGGAGAGAAGTTCCTCGAAATCAGGGTAAATGCTTTCTTTCTGGATTATTTGCGTTGCCACCTCGTTCTGCTCCGAGATCGATCCCTGTCAAGTGCATTGCCGCCGATTTGCCAGTTCCGGGTACTAGCACATTTCTACTTCGGATTGAGCAGCGACTTGATGAGCGAACTGGCGTCTGCGTCAGGGTTGCCCAGCATGGTGCGGATTGCTTTGTGTAAGCGCGCAGCACTTTTCTCGTAATCCGGCCCTCCGGGCCTGGGAACTGCATTCTCCAACAGCGACTTCAGAAATTCCACGTATATTTCTGAGCCATGTTCTTTGCTCCATACTTCCATCCCCGGTCTGGTGACGGGCAGCATCTTCGACGCAGCACACCAGCCGCCGTACCAATCGGGCTCCATAAGCCAGGAAAGCAACGATGCTGCAATCTGCTGCCGGGCAGGGTCACTCGTGACGATCCCGACCACCCACCCATCGGCCATGGAGAGAGTCCTCCCTTTATAAGTGGGCACAGGCATGAAAGTTACTTCCCGCAGAAGCCCCCTGTCGGTCAGGTATCTTGAAGAATTCACGTGGGCTACCGACCCCTTCTCCGCCAGAAACGCTGCCCAGCAATCGTCGTTAGTCGCATAATCCAGCACAGATTTTGGGATGACTCCCCTGTCCCGCCCCTCGCGGTAGAAATTGAAAAGCCTCCTGAGGACGGTTTCGTCGAACCGAAGGGCACCGCCCTTCTCCCATCCCCCACCGCTGCCCAGAAAATGCAGTATTTCGGCATCACTGGGCAACCCGTCCTCCCCGGCGGCTGGGAACAGATAAACGCATTTGTTCGATATGATCTCGTCCCAAGTGGGTGCCTCTACAGAGCAAACCGCCGGATTGATTGCCAGGTGCTCCATATCTGCCTGGAGGAACAGGGCATACCAGTGACCCCCCTCCCAACCTGTCTCCTGAGCGAAGCGATACATCTTCTCTTTCAGCGACGCGGGCACCACTCCCTCGATGGGCTGAAGAGCACCAGTCCCTATGCCTTTGTATGTTTCCTCTGCATCGAGGATCACAATGTCCGGAAGGATTTTAGGCGCTACAGCGTGAGACGTGCGAAGATAGTCCAGCATACCGCCGGGCCCGTGGGCCAGCTTGCGCACCGGTTCGACATAAATACCATGATGTTGTTTGTGGAACTCCTCCAGTCGTTGCGCCAACATTTTTCCCCCAGGCGTCTCGTCGCTGGGGAACACAACGTCCGGGAACCACACGGTCAGAGTGATGATGCCGGTGGCTGCAGCCGGGGTGGAGGTGACCCTCACAACGCTTGGAGTTACACCGACACCTTTCGTAGGGACCACCGATGGGGTTCCCACGGACACAACCTCTGTCTGCCTGGGGTGCAAGGTCAGGCCATTCACGTGCAACAGGAACGTAACGGCCAACAGCAGAATCGCCAACCCTCCCGCCCCTGCCCAAGGGACGAATTTTCTCCATTCCATTTTCCGTCATTTACCCCCAAAAGCCGCCCTGAGGCCCCCGCGGCATCTGAACCCATGCAACACCCGATTATAACATGCCACGCCATCGGGGTACAACGACGCCTACCCCAACGCTTCCTCAACGCTGGATACGAGTTTCCCGCTGACCACCAAGTCATGGACAGCTTCGATGTACGGATACATTATGCTGTCATGTTCCAGAAACGGAACACGCTCTCGAATCAGCCTGTAGGCCACGGAAGTGCCCCTGCCCATGCGGGCGTCCGGCATTACCTCTCGACGGAAATCTATCCCCTGGGCTGCGGCGAAAAGCTCTATCGCAAAGATGTACTCCAGGTTTCGGAGGATTGAGCGCGCTTTGCGGACGGCAATGGGGCCGTTGCTGATGTGGTCCTCCGTGTTGGCGGAGGTAGGGATTGTGTCGGCACTGGCCGGGAAAGACATGATTTTATCCTCCGAGGTCAGCGCGGCAGCGGTGTATTGCACCAGCATGAATCCGGAATTCAGGCCACCGTGCTTTATCAGGAACGCTGGCAGCGTGCTCCGGTTGCTGGCCTCGTCCGTTAGCCTGGTCAACCGCCTCTCAGCGATGTTCCCCAGGTCCGTAAGAGCCAAAGCCATGTAGTCCATAGCGATTGCCAGCGGCTCGCCGTGGAAGTTCCCGCCCGACACCGCTTCGGCGCTGCCATCGTCGTTCACGAAGATCAGCGGGTTGTCCGTGGCGCTATTCAGCTCGATCTCCAGCACCCATCGGGCGTACGCGACTGCATCCCTGACGGCGCCATGGACCTGGGGAATGCACCGAAGTGTGTACGCGTCCTGGGGGTCGGGATGATTCCAGGGGCGAAGGAATGTGCTCCCGTCCAGAAGCTTCCGCATGTACGCGGCGCTCTCGATCTGCCTCGGATGCGGCCGGACCGCGTGGATTCTGCTATCCAGCGCTTTCGGCGTTGCGTATAGCGCTTCCATGGAAAGGGCGCCTGCAATGTCGGCCACGCTCATCACATTCTCCGCCTCGATCACCGCCAGAATGCCCAAAGCGGCCATCATCGTGGTACCGTTGACCAAAGCCAACCCCTCTTTCGCCTCCAGATCCACCGGCTCCAGCCCTGCCCGGCGCAGCGCTTCTCCGCCGGGAAGCCGTTCGCCTCCGTACTCGGCTTCACCTTCTCCGATGAGCACCAGGGAGAGATGAGCCAGGGGGGCAAGGTCGCCGCTGGCGCCCAGCGATCCCTGGGACGGCACGACAGGATGCACCCCCCGCTCGAGCATTCGCAGGAGCAGGTTCAACGTCTCCAGCCGGATGCCGGAAAACCCTTTTGCCAGGGTGTTCGCCCGAATGAGCATCATGGCCCTGACCGCTTCCGTCGGCAGCGGTTCGCCCACGCCAGTGGCGTGGCTCATCAAAATGTTCCGTTGTAGCTGCCTCACCTCATCCGGCGAGATCACACAGTCCTTGAATGCCCCAAAGCCAGTGGTGATGCCATACACAATTTCGCCGCGCTCGATGAATCTCCTGACAGCAGCCTGGGAGCGCAGTACTCTCTGCTGCGCATCCGGCGTGATCTCGATCTCGACAGTGTCCGGAGCGGCATGAGCCACATCCCAGACTTCTTCCATGGTGAGGTTGTTGCCATCCAAATATAGTTTTTTCATCCGCATGTGCTCCTTTGCACTCATTATCGGCGATCGATCACCCTCCAGCGGCTACGCTGCGGCATAGGGGGGCGTGAAACCTCCACCATACAATTTTACCACCGATAGGGCTTTTGCGCGAGCAGGGGCGAGGCACCCGCTGGTCGGGATGATTGCAATTTGAAAGATCGAACCCGGCAACTGCCCCTTACAAAGCTGCTATCAGCAGGGGTGGACTGTAGCGCAGACTGTTTGCAGGTTAACAAATTACTCGCTGGCGCTCAAAATTGGTGGGGTAGCGCGGTTTTTGGCCCTCACGCACCCCAGCCCTTCCCTCTCCCGCCGGTGCAGGCGAGGGAGGGGCTACCAGCGGCTGCTTGTGAGCATTCGAACTTCCCGAACGGAGAAAGGGCCGTGCGAGCCTGTAAAGCGGACTGAGCGTCCACATCAGCGAATGAGCGAATCAACGAACTTCGCCCATTCGCTCGATTCGCTGACTCGCTCATTCGCTGAGCCATAAACTCACGGGAGCGTCATCGGCCGCTCGCCGATCTCAACACGAATATCGCCATGGTAGAGCGGAGGTTCTTGCACCATGGATGTCCCAGCACTCTGCCGCCAGACATGTAAACCTGCCTTTCCACCGCAATGCCCACTTCACGACACAGGCCCTCAAAATCCCGTACCGTCATGGGGTGCATCCGAGGCGCACGGTACCATGGCTGCGGATGAGATAGCGCCTGCGGCATCCGCCCCGTGAGCAGAAACGACAGCCTGTTCCGCCAATGCCCCCAGTTGGGGAAGCTCACCACAGCCCGCTCGCCAACCCGCAGCATCTCCCGCAGGATCATCACAGGGTCCGCCAGGTACTGCAGGGTCTGGCTCAGTATCACGTAGTCGAAGCTCCCGGCAGGGTAGTCCGCCAGCCCCTCGTCCAGGTCGCCGTGGCGGGCGGAAAGCCCCCGCCTGACGCATTCCAGCACACCCGATTCCGAAATCTCTATCCCGCGCCCCTCGACGCCTTTCTCACTGACCAGGTACTCCAAAAGCTCCCCACGCCCGCAGCCCAGATCGAGGACCCGGCTCCCCTCCGGTACCAGCGATGAAATCACCACCAGATCAGGACGCAGCATTGCCACCCCCGACAATCCTCTCCATTCTACGCAGGAAATCCCCAATGAGGGATGTCATCGTCTCCACCTCCAGCAGGAACGCGTCATGCCCCCAGCTCGACTCGATGTCGCAGTAGGTCACGTCCAGACCGTTGGCCGTAAGTGCACTGACCAGCTTGCGGGATTCCGCGGGCGGGTAGAGCCAGTCGGAGGTGAACGAAGCCACCAGGAATCGGGCTTTCACGCCCCGGAACGCCTCCGCCAGGCCTCGATGCCCATTGGAGAGATCGAAATAATCCAGGGCTTTGGTGATGTAAAGGTACGAATTGGCGTCGAACCGCTCGGTGAAGCGATTCCCTTTGTACCGCAGATAGCTCTCCACGGCAAAGTCAGTGTTGAAATCGTATCCATACCGCTCCCGAGTCTGAAGACGGCGTCCAAATTTCTGGCGCATGGACCTGTCGCTCAGGTACGTGATGTGTCCGATCATCCTGGCGACGGCAAGCCCCGCTTTCGGAGGAGCTCCGCCGTAGTAATCCCCGTGGTTCCAGTTGGGGTCGGCGTAGATTGCCTGCCGTCCCACCTCGTTGAACGCAATGGTCTGGGGCGACGAGATAGCGGTGGAGGCCAGCACGATGGCGGATCTCACCAGTTCCGGGTAGGAGACCGCCCACTGGAGCGCCTGCATCCCGCCCATGGAGCCGCCAGCCACCGCCAGCCAGCGGGGAATTCCCAGGCGATCCATGAGCCGGCGCTGAGCGTTGACCATGTCGTGAATGGTTACCACGGGGAAGTTCAGAGCGTATGGCTTGCCGGTCCGTGGATCGATGGAGCTGGGCCCGGTAGAGCCAGCGCAGCCACCGACGACGTTGGAGCAAACTACGAAATAGCGATCAGTGTCGAACGCCTTGCCTGGCCCGATTGTGTCATCCCACCAGCCGGGCTTGCGATCTTCCAGCGAATGGTAGCCCGCAGCGTGGGCGTCACCGGAGAGCGCGTGGAGGATCAGGATTGCATTGGAGCGACCCTCGTTCAGCTCACCATAGCTCTCGTAGGCCAGTGTGATCGGTCCCAGGGATTCTCCGCTGTCCAGGAGCATTGGTTCGTCCCGGGCGAATGTGAAATATTTCGTCCGGACTATCCCAACGGAGTTCTCAGCCGGCATTGGTTTTCTCCAGCGCCTGATTCAAATCCCAGAGGATGTCCTCGATGTCCTCCAACCCCACGGAAAGGCGGATGAAGTCGGGCGTGACGCCGGAAGCCCTCTGCTCTTCCTCGCTGAGGAGACTGTGGGTGGTACTGGCAGGGTGTATCGCCAGCGTCCGGGCGTCGCCCAGGTTCGCCAGGTGGGAGACCAGTTGGAGCGATTCGATGAACCGCTTCCCCGCTTCTTTTCCCCCTCGCACGCCGAACCCCATCACCGCGCCAGGGCCTTTGGGCAGGTATTTTTTTGCCAGGCCGTGGGACGGATGCTCCGGCAGGGTGGGATAGCTCACCCACGCGACTTTCGGGTGGCGGCTCAGGAATTCCGCCACGGCTTTCGCGTTCTCCACGTGCCTTTCCATCCGCAGGCTCAGGGTTTCCAGACCCTGGAGGAGCAGGAAGCTGCTGAATGGAGACGGTGCCGGGCCGAGATCGCGCATGGCCTGGCTCCTGGCGCGCTTCACGAACGCTGCCGGGCCGAATCGTTCGGCGAAATTCAGGCCGTGGAATGCCGGATCGGGCTCAGATAGCTGTGGGAACCGCCCGCCTGCCTGCCAGTCGAATCTGCCGCTATCCACCACCACGCCGCCGATAGTGGTGCCATGACCGCAAATGAACTTGGTGGCGGAGTGGATCACTATGTCCGCCCCCCACTCGACAGGCCTGCAGAGGTACGGGCTGGCGAAGGTGTTGTCCACCACCAGAGGTACGCCGGCCTCATGGGCTATCTCTGCCACCCGCTCTATGTCCAGGACGTCGATGGCCGGGTTACCCAGCGTCTCGCCAAAGAGAAGCTTCGTCTCCGGCCGGATCGCCCGGCGGAAGTTTTCCGGATCGCTCCCGTCGACGAAACTGGTCTCGATCCCCAGGCGGCTCAGGGTCTGGGAAAAGAGTGCGTGTGTGCCACCGTACAGGCTGGACGAGGACACGATGTGGTCCCCTGCTTTCAGCAGTGTCAGGATGGTTACGGCAACCGCCGCCTGGCCTGATGCAGTAGCCAGAGCACCAACCCCTCCTTCCAGGGATGCCATCCTTGTCTCAAATGCCGCCGTGGTGGGGTTCGAGAGGCGGGTGTAAATGTAGCCTTCCTCCCGGTGGGCAAAAAGCGCCGCCGCGTGTTCCGTATCCCGGAAAACGAAGGACGCTGTCTGGTAGATCGGAGTTATCCTGGCACCCGTGGCGGGGTCAGGGTGTGCTCCAGCGTGTATTTGCCGTGTATTAAATCCAAATCGTCTTCCCTCCATAACCTCACCTCCAATTCGTGCATTCCGTGTAATCCGTGGTTGCAGATCCGTAGTTACAAAAACCCCCTTTCGTGTGACGAAAGGGGGTAATCTGCATTGACAGCCTCACCTCTCATCTTCCAGAAGACTCTGCCGGAATTGGCACCATGACGGGCATCTACATCGCCAGACTGGTTGCCGAGGCTTCACAGGGCCGGTCCCTCCACCTCTCTGGATAAGAGTGGCAAATTCTCTATTCAATTGTTGCCGCAGATGATATCACCGAAGGAGCGGGTTGTCAAATCTGCTTCCAAGGCCACCGGGCATTTGAAGCAACCCCCACCACTGGGAGGGCGAAGCAATTCCTGGGAGCCCGTAGGGTCCCCGGGAATTAACCTGCCTTTCGGGAGGCTTTGTCAACCCCTGGCAAGCCACATCACAAGCCCTGTATCGAGTGTGAGGGCTCTCAGGAACGTTTCCGGGCCTTGATTTGCTTCGAAATCCCCCACTTAGCAGAATTTGACTGAACGGAGCATCTGTAGTATAAATTCAAATGTGATCGCAAGCGGGTGTAGTTCAGCGGTAGAACGTCAGCTTCCCAAGCTGAATGTCGTGGGTTCGAGTCCCATCACCCGCTCCTTGAAAAAGCTGCCACCGACAGGCAGCTTTTTTGTTTCACCCTGGAGAAGGTGGATGGTCAGAATGGTAGGATCCGCCTTCGGCAGAAGAGGGAGCAAGTATGCCCGGAAACGAGAAAGAACCGGAGCGCCTGGAGCAGATCACAGCGGATCTGAACCCTGAGCAAAAGGAAGCGGTCACCGCGCCCCTCGGACCTCTGTTGGTTCTCGCAGGGCCGGGCAGCGGCAAGACCCGTATCCTGGTGAACAGGGCAGCGTGGCTCGTGAGGTCGGGCCAGGCGAGACCGCGGGATATCCTCGCCATCACGTTTACCAACAAAGCCGCCGACGAGATGCGTGAGCGTTTGAACAACACCCTGGGGGATGGAGCTTCCCAGATGTTCATCGGGACTTTCCACGCGTTCTCCCTGCGCTTGTTACGGAAATATTGGAAAGCCGCTGGCCTACCCAGAGATTTTGCCATCCTGGACGAAACGGGCCAGCGGGCATTCGTCCGGCAAGCGGCCGAGGAATTGAATTACAGTCTGGAGCTTTACCCGCCGCATGAGGTGATAGATTTCATCGCGAACAGGAAAGAAAAACTTCAATCGCCGGGTTACCTGGGCCCGGAGGACGCCAACGACCCACTGGCGAAGCACAAAACCGAGCTGGCCCTGCGCTACCAGGAATTCCTGAGGTCACAGAAGCTCCTGGACTTCGACGACCTCATCGTGCGTGCCGTTAAGCTCCTGAGGGAAAGCCCTTCGGTGAGGACTAAACTTCAATCCAGATTCCGACACATTTTGGTGGACGAATTCCACGACATAAACCTGGCACAATACGAGCTCCTGCAGGCCCTGGCCACGCCAGGGTGGGATATCTCCATCGTGGCCGACGACGACCAGTCCATCTACGGATGGCGCGGAGCGGATACTGGCCTCATCGGCAGGTTCAGGTCTCGGTACAAACCCAGGGTGGTGGAACTGCAACACAATTACCGATCCACCTCGACAATCCTATATGCTTCCCAGGAACTCATCCGACACAACTCCAGGCGAGGTCGGCGGAAATTCATGCACACCGATCGGAGCGGGAACCACCCGATATACCATTACCACGCAAGCACCGAAAAGAGCGAATTCCTGGTGGTGAAGCAACTCATCGGCAACCTGCACAGGAGCGGACACCGCTACAGCGATATCGCCATTCTGTACCGCACCCACCGGCTGGCGGATTCTCTAGAGCAGGCACTCCTGGCCGACGGGATACCTGTCCAACGAGTGCAGCCGGAACCCATATGGCGCGCCGAGCTCCAGCCGATTCGCTCCTTACTGCGCCTGCTGATCCATCCCGACCCGTTGGCTGTACTCGAGGCGGCCAACTTCCCCCAGGTGGTGCTGGATGAGCTGACTCAGGCGCGCCTTTTTGGCGCCAACCTCGCCGACCCCCACTCCGCCGACGGCCTTCCGCCATTGACGAAACACACTCTGCGGGCATTTTGGGCCGGGGTTTCGGACTTGCGAGGCAGAGCGGAAGAGGGCCCAGAGATCACCATCCCCCTCGCTTTCGACTGGCTGCGCAAGCGTCTTCCTCCCTGGACTGCGGCCGAAGGCATCCCAAATTTGGAGACATCACCGCTGGCGAAGGAAGCAGCCGGAATTCTGGTGGAGGCGTCCGAACGAGGGGAGACGATACGCATCCCCGCGGGCCCTGGCCTCCCGGGAGAAGCAGCAAGGGCGATACTTCGTGGAACAGCTTCCATCGTCGGGGTAGGGGTATCGCACGACGAAGGATATTTGCTCCCATCCGTCAGCCCCGCGCAGGCACTCCTGGCTGTGAAAGATGCTCTGATCGCCATGGAGAAAGTTGGGGAGGGCGAGTTCGTCGTCTACGACCTGGAGACCACCGGGAACGATCCTCGGAGGGACGAAATCGTGGAGATCGGGGCGATACGCCTCCAAAATCGGCAGGAGGTGGCTCGCTTCCACACCCTGGTCAAGCCTCGTAGGCCCATCAGCAGGGAGGCCCAGGCTGTCCACGGGATCAACTGGAGGATGCTGGCAAATGCCCCTCGCATCGATGATGTCCTGCCGCGTTTCATCGATTTCATCGGCGGTTCGCCGGTCGTCGGACACAATGTCAGAGCTTTCGACCATCGCATCGTGGACAGAGAATCCGGCAGATTGCTGGAGCGTGGATTCCACCCTCCCACGGTCGATACACTGGTGCTGGCGAAGCATGTCTGGCCCAACGAGCCTTCCTACGCCCTCGAGCGCCTGCTAAGTCGGTTAGGCATGGACGAACCTGTCAGACACCGGGCGCTGGACGACGTGCGGCAAGAAGCGTCACTTTTCTTCCATCTATGGTACGCCATGCGTGAGAAACAGGCCTGGCTGGCCCTGGCTCCATGGCTTCCTTTGGCAGCGGTTGGGCTGGAGGAGGAAAACGACGCGCTGTTGACAGGCGCCGCCAGAATTCGCCAGCGGCAGGCACAGGCGCCAATGGTCGGAGCGTGGCTGGAAAGCCTGTCTCCGGATGATCAGTGGAACGCTATCTCCTGGGAACGGTCTCTGGGGCAGGCATCCGATCCGGATGAGGCACTGCTACGGGCAGAGGAAGATTCCATCCGTGATCTGCTGGAACAGTTTCGGGCAGGCAATCCTGAAGATGCATCTCTTGCAGCGTTCCTCGATTATCTCTACCTTCAGACCGATCTGGATCGATATGATCCGGAGGCCGACAAAGTGGTGATGATGACGTTGCACAACGCAAAGGGCGCGGAGTTCCCTGTGGTCATCATCACAGGGCTGGAGCAGGGGAACCTGCCTATCTGGAGGGCTGTAGGCCGGGAGGATCTGCTGGCCGAGGAAAGGCGGGTTTTCTACGTGGGAATGACGAGAGCAAAAGAACGGCTCTACCTGGTGTCGGTGCATCTTCGGGCGGACGGGAGAGAGCGCCCCCCATCTCAGTTCCTGCAGGAAATTCCGGAGAAATATATCCAGGCAATTTCTGTAGGGAAATGATGCAGGGGCAGCAAGGCAACGCCCGCGTTGCACCCACATGGCCAGCGATCGCTACTCACCCTCACGCCCCCTCGTCAACATGTCCACAGTGACAGCCACGTTACCCAGTCGGCGGACTGCCATGCCCGCGGCCAGATTCGCCAACCCTGCCCCCCTGATGATGGGAATTTTCGCGGCGGCTGCCAGCGCCAACACAGCTACCACAGTATCCCCCGCGCCGGTCACATCAAAAACCTCGCTCCTATTGGCGGGCTCCAGGTGCTCGATCGCCTCGCCACAGGCCACGGTCATCCCCTCAGGCCCTCTGGTTATCACCACGCCCTCGGCATGCAGGGATTCCCTGAGGCTAAGGGCCGCATTGCGGAAATCATCGTCCCCAGACAGCACCCGCCCCAACTCGGCCTCGGCCTCGCCACGATTGCACTTCACCAGCGTCGCTCCCCGGTACCGATTCAGGGCACCCTGGGCATCCACCACCACCGGTATCTCTTGGCCGAACGCCTTCCCCAGCGCAAAGCGTATCAGCTCCGGCGACATCACCCCACCACGGTAATCGGAGACCAGGAGCACATCCGCCCCAGGGAGGGAGGTCGACACCCTGCCAGTCAGCCCCTCAACCGCATCGGGAGGGACAGGTTCCCTGGTCAAACGGTCTATCCGAGCCAGATGCTGGGCGAAGATCAGCGTCCCCTTGGCGACGATCCGCGTCTTTTGAGTCGTGGGCCTGCCAGGAACCGTCACCAGAGCGTCTGCAATGCCCGCCTCCCGCAGCAAGCCCCGGAGACGGTCCCCTGCATCGTCATCTCCCACCACGCCGATCAGAGACGCCTCACCCCCCAGGGTCACCACGTTGTGGGCAGGATTCGCGGCACCTCCCAGTCGGAAGAATCCCTGGGTATACTCCAGGACAGGCACCGGCGCCTCCCGGCTCAGGCGCGCCGCTCTGCCGACCAGGTACTCGTCCAGGATGACGTCGCCGAGCACCAACACCCTCTTTCCCCGCCATTTTTCGACGGCAGACCTGACATCTTCCATCAGTGCTTCCTCCGCATCCATTCCATCGCCACCAGCAAGGCAAACCGAGGCAAAGCAAGTTGCCTCCGCCAGCGCCGTGGCTCCTGGGCCAGCCGGAAGAGCCACTCGACGCCGATCCTGCGGGCCCACATTGGCGCCCGCTTCTTCTCGCCCGCCAGGAAATCGAACACGCCTCCGACGCCCATGGCCAGGGGGACGTGGACGCGGGGCAGATTCCTGGCAATCCACATCTCCTGGGCCGGCGCTCCGTAGGCCACCAGGAGGATCTCCGGCTTTGCTTCCTGGATCAACGGGAGTATCTCTCCCTCATGCTCCGGCCGAGGGGAACCAGCAAAAGTTCCAGCGATCCGGAGTCGAGGGAACCTGCTTCGGAGAGCATCGGCGGCACGGTCCGCCACCCCAGGCGCAGCACCCAGCAAAAAGAGACCCCATCCACGCTCCGCAGCGATCCCTGCCAGCCGCGGCACCAGGTCGGATCCCGCCACCCGCTCGGGGACAGGCATACCCAGGAACCTGCTCGCCAGCACCAGCCCGATACCGTCGGGGAGGGACAGGTCGGCGGCGTTCAGAACACGGCGAAATCCCGGCCACCGCCGGGCCGTCATCACGAACTCCGGGTTCACCGTGACCACATAATGCTCCCCACCGGACTCAACGAGGCGGGCGATCTCATTCAGCGCCTCGCCCATGGTGATGCGGTGCACCCGCACGCCCAGAATCTCCACAGTGTCGATCATCTACTGCTCCAAAAATAATAAACCACAAATTGCAGGAATGGACTTTTGACAAAGCGGAAACGGAGCTTTCTGGGGCTTCACGCCTGGCACGTGGCTGGGAAGAAATGGTACATCTTGTGGTCGTGCTTCACCCGACCACAAGATGTACCACCCCTTCTTTCCTGCCTACAAGGCGAAAAACTCAGCCCAGCAGGGTAACCCGATTGTCAAAAGTCCAATGCAGGAAGCAGACACGGACAGCCACGGCAGATGGGGTAAAGGCCTGCAGATCGGGCTGCCTGGGACTTAAAAATCAATCCGGCGACCCCTTCCTGGCTCTCTGGCCGTTGGTCGAACTGCTAGCTCGACCAGGCGAGCCAGGCGGCTTGCCCCTACAAAACCATCGCAAAACGCCCTGTCGATCAAGGGGCCGCACCTGTCAGGACCTGAAACATCTCCCGGGCCGTTCTATCCCAGGAGAAGCGCCGGATGTTCTCCAGCCCTCGCTCCACAAGCTCCTCACGCAACCCCTCGTCCTCCAGAATGCGAGCCAGGCTGTCTGCTATGGCCCCCACGTCGAGAGGATCCACCAGTAGGGCGCTCTCTCCGGCGATCTCCGGCAACGACGAGGTGTTCGACGCCAAAACCGGCACGCGGCACGCCTGAGCCTCCAACAGAGGGAAGCCAAACCCTTCATACAGTGAGACAAAGGCAAGTGCTACCGCTCCGGAGACCAGCTCCGCCTTGTGCCCCTCAGGCACGTAGCCAGTGAAAATCACATCATCCCCCAGGCCCAAACGCTCCACTTCCCGGAGGATCGGTCCTGCCAGCCAACCCCGCTTCCCCACCAGTACCAGCTTCACATCTCCCCGCTGCGGCAGGCGGGAGTATGCCTGGAGGAGGCGCATCAGATTTTTCCTTGGCTGGACGGTGCCCAGGCAAAGGATGTAACGCACGCCCACCAGAGAGTACCGTGCCAGGATCGGACCTCGCTCTTCCGGCGGTACGTAATGTACCACCTCGTCCAAACCCGGGTAGATCACGTGTATCTTCCTGCGGCTCACGCCGTACTCCCTCACCAAATCGTCGGCGGTGGCGTGGGAGATAACCGTCACCTCGTCTGCCGTCCTCGCATTCCAGATGGTGGAGAGGCGAAGGTAGAGCCTTTGCCACCAAGTGTGAGCTTCGGGAAAACGGAGATAGCCCAGATCGTGGATCGTGACCACAGAGCGCTTTGGGCGCACCACGGGGAGCACGTGGGAGGGGACGAACAGAACATCCGGCGGATGGGTCAACATCTCGCCGGAAAGACGCACGTGAGTCCACAGCCTGGGGAACGGAATGACCCTCCACTCGATCCGTCTTGGCGGCAGCCCCGGCACTCCCAATCGTCCCGGCAGCTCCCCCGGGAGGCGCGGCAAATACAGCCGGTAGTGCGTGTTGTCTCCCAAGGGGAGTAGGTGACGGATGACCTGGACCGAGTAGTTTTCGGTGCCGGTAGGATGAGGCGAGATGGCCCTGCTGGCGTCTATGCCTATGGTTAGTCGGGGCATTCCGCATCCGTCGCGTCTATCTTGCCGACCCGGCGGGCATGCTTGCCGCCTTCGAACTCTCCGTCCAACCACGCCTCCACTATCGCCTCCGCCAACCCAATCCCAACGACCCGCGCTCCCATGCAGAGGACATTGGCATCGTTGTGCCTGCGGCTCATCCTGCTCATATACGGATCGGTGCAAAGGGCAGCGCGAATCCCGGGTACTTTGTTCGCCGTCATGCTCATTCCGATACCGGTGCCGCAAATCAAAATGCCTCTGTCCGCCCGCCCCTCCGCCACGGCATGGGCAACGGCTCTGGCATAGTCCGGGTAATCGACGGACTCGGTACTATAGGTGCCTAAGTCTTGCATTTCGTAACCCCTATCTTCCAGCCAGGGGACCAAGGCCTGCTTCAATGGGTATCCGGCGTGATCCGATCCTATGGCAATGCGCATCCTCGTTTTCTCCTCCAACTCCTCGCTTTCTTCGTTCACCCACCCGCCCTCGCGTAAATGGAATTGGACGGGAGCGGGGAGAGATGAAATCTGTAATACGACTGCTGGTAGGTGACGGGTGTTATGGCGGAAACTGTCAGCCAGGCATCCCCGTTGTCCGGTATATGGATCGTTGCGGTGCCAGCGCCATCCACCAGGGCAACACGGTTCACGCTCAAGCCGCCGTTTCCGCCGGAGACGACGACCTGAACGAGCCACCGCTGTGGCAACGATGATTTCACCCGAACGAAACCCTGTGCCGACCACTCCCCCGGCGATTCCACATCGTCCTTCCAGCCAATCTCCGGCACCTGGATGTCGTCCAGGAACCAACCGCTATGGGTCACTGCGTCGTCGGTCAGGTACTCGAATCGTAATTTGATCCGCTTCCCGGCAAACTGCGAGAGGTCGACCCTCTCCTTTTCCCACTGTGGGGTCTCACCTCCGCCGCTGATGCCAGTGTACCCCGGCCCAATGGAATTGCCGGATGGGTTCTTCTCGGTGGTGTGGTCCCCCGGAAGCACTTGCCAGCTTTTGCCTCCGTTGGAGGAAGCCAGCACGTAGGCGTAATCGTAGCCATCCTCGATATCGTACCAGGCCCAGAAGCGCAGCGTGGCCTTCTCCACATCCCTCAGGTCCAGCTCCCTCGTCAGGGATGCCTCACTTTCATCGCTTCGGTAGCCCCACCAAACGAAATCTCCACTGTGGGGACGGAACGGAGCCAGCGGCACCGACTTTGTGCCGGTGAAAGTCAGAGACACGTCGGAGTCCACATCCAGGTGGTAATAGTCCGCCGCATACTGGTGGACGGTTTCGCCGTGGGAGAAAGGGAGGCTCTCGATTGTCTCCTCCTGAGCACCATAGAAACCCAGGTGTCGGTAGCCGTACCTGCCATCACCCACGTTGTCGGCGTTCAACAGATTCGCCACGATCCAATCGGCAAACACATTATCGAAGTCGCCGCCGTATCCGACGGCTTTGAGGGCAGCATTGTAACCCGCTATCCCATTGGCTTTCTCGGATACAAGGGTATGGATGAACTTCCTGCCAAATCGCTCCAGGGAGTACTCCATTAGCAGGTAAGCGGCTCCATAATGGGGCGTGTTGTCGTCGCTACCATCGCCCCACGCGTTGAGCTGAGTGTCCGGGACGCCAAGGAACACTTTCTCATCTCCGCCAGGGTCGAAGCCATTGACTTTTGATGCCAGTTCAGAGCACCCCTCGTTTATCCAGGTGCTCTCGTTCCGGTCTTCGTTCCAGTGGATCATGTGCTGGAACTCATGGGCCAAAGTTCCATCATAGAACGAAGTGCCTGGTCTCAGGTTGTCCGGGTTCACGTAGAACATTTCGTGCTCGTTGGAGTAGGGATTTGCCTTCCGGGGCACCTCGTCGGCGGACGAGAAATACCCTGCCACGGTTTTTCCCAGACCAGCAGCGTGAAGTATCACCAGATGAGGATCATTGTCGACGCCGGGCGTCCACTCGCTCCCGAAGTAACTCCGGTCGGTGGGGTAGGTTTTCTCGTCGAACCGTCGAGCTGATTCCTTTAGGTCGCTATCGCTCAGTTTCGTACCCTGCTGCACCCATACGTAGACGTGGGGGAAAATGTCCCGAAGCCCGGCGGTAATGCGAAAATAGCGGTCGTTGTCGGTATCGTAAACCCAAAACGGCTCCTGGTCGCCTACGTGGTAGATGGGCCGAACCGCATTCACGACCCTGGGGATGGGCATAAGCTCCGGATGGATCTCCTCCGCCAGGGTCACCCTGTCCCGTATGGGAGGCTCCACCTCCACGAGCCGGAGGATGTTGCCTCCCATGGGAATAGGCACAGGGGTCGCCGTGGGGATGGCCGGCACCGTGCCGGTGGGGCGGACGAATACCGGAACCCTCCGCGTGGGCGTGGGCGGATGCCTAGGGGAAAAAACGAGAAGCAGCGACACCCAGCAAAGAGATACCAGCAGGAGCAAGACGAAAAAGCCAGCCAAGATTTTCGATGGTTTCATTCGAGTTTACTTTACCGTGATGTGAGTGACGCATGGTGTCGGATAGTTGCCGGTCGTGTCCACCACCACCAAGCGGAGGGTATACCTGCCAGGAGGCAGGCCTGCCACGTTCCATGTTCCCAGGGTCCCGTTGGAAACCGGCGATTTACCGCTCAGGATGAAGGACCACTGGTGAGGATTGTCGCCCGCTCCGAATTCCAGCTTGTAGTACTGGAAATTCGGTATCGCCGCCGTCCCCTTTACCGTTACCACGCCGCTCACGACAGCTCCGTCTCCCGGTTCCAGGAGCATGGCAGCGGGATTGGTGCACGCCGGGGGCTTCACAGGCGGCGGGGCAGGCGTGTGCCTGATGGGCGGCGGGGCAGGACGGACGGTTGGCCTCCGTCTCCTAGTTGGTGACGGCTGCGGCGTGGGGGTGGCCGTAGGAGCCCCCGTGGGAGTCGCCAGGAGGAAGAGGGGCGTCGGCGAGGCCACCATCTCGGCAGGCGACGGCTCTTTACTTCCAGCCTCTACGGCGGGGGACACTTTCCGCACCGTCATGTAGGTTGCGCCCAGAATCACCAGGAGGATAAACGCCACGCCGTAGATGCTGTAGATCCTGTTCTCTGCCATCTCCCGTTCCAGAGAGAAGAGAGATCTCCTGCGTTCCTTACGAGCCAGCCACGCTTCCCGCAGATACCACAGCCCGACTATGGCGACCGTGGCATATATCCAGTTAGCGTATCTGGCGATGATCTTGACTATTGTCTCCATCAGCTCGTCACTGTTCCAGTTCCTCGGCTATGGCTGGCACCAGCCGCCGCAGGATGGCAATCATCCTGGGAACCAGCACCTTGCCCGCAGCCAGCACTTCCTCGTGAGTTGTCCTCGACGGCAAAGCCCCAGGAGCGGCGTTGCTGATCCCAGAGATGCCCACAACCCTCATGCCACTGTGGACTGCCACAACCGTCTCCGGCGCTGTGGACATTCCCACGGCGTCAGCACCTATGGTGCGTAGAAAGCGTACCTCTGCGGGGGTCTCGAAAGAAGGGCCTGCCAGGCTGATGTAAACCCCCTCATGCAGGGGAAGCCCTTCCTCTTGAGCGATCTTGCGGGCTATTTCCCGGAAACATGGATCGTAGGCATGACTCATGTCGGGAAACCTGGGGCCGAATTCATCGTCGTTGGGCCCCATCAGCGGGTTGTTCCCCGTCAGCCCAGGGAGGTAGATGTGATCCGAAATCAACATCATATCACCGGGGCGATAGTCCAGGTTTATGGCACCTGCGGCATTCGTCAGGATGACTACCTCTATCCCCAAAGTCTTCATCACTCGAATGGGGAGGGTAACCTGCTTCATGGTGTATCCTTCGTAAAAATGGTAGCGTCCCTGCATCACCAGCAACGGCACGCCATCCAAAGTGCCGATGACTACTCTCCCTGCATGCCCTTCCACGGTCGTTGGAGGAAAATGGGGTATGTCGGTGAACGGGATCACCGCTGTTTGCTCCATCCTCTCGGCCAGGGGATTCAGCCCCGACCCGAGAACCATGGATATCCGCGGCGAAATGGAACTTCTGGACGAGATATAATCCGCTGCCTCCTGGAAAACTTTTTTGACCATTTCTATGTTCTCTCCTCCAATATGTTAGCCGGCCGCCACCTGGTGCAACGACTGGTCGAGACATCCATCAGACTTTGTCAGAAAATAACGCCCCGCGAAACGCTTGTCGTCAGGGAACATGTCCAGCAAGATCGTCACCTAGGCCTGCGTCAACATGGCAATTTTACCATAACGGAATACCCCTAGCAACAGCAACATTGAACAAGGTCTTTCGAAGCAAATCAAGGCCCGGAAACGCTCCTGGAAGCCCTCACGCTCGATACAGGGCTTGCCCCGTGGAATAGTATCCCACAGGGCTTGTGCTGCGACTTTCCTGGGGGTGAGGGAAGCCTTCGGAAAGGTAGGTAAATTTGGGGGGCCGCAGGCCCCCCCGGAATTTCTTCGTTTTCCCTGAACAAGGGCTTTCAAAGCAAATCTTGGAAGGCTATGTGGAAATTATGTTGATTACTCGTGCATTATGTGGGGATTACTCGCGCATAGCTTGTGGATAACTTCGTCTTCCACGTCCAACTGCATAGTTATCCACAATTCGTCAAGAACTTAGCTACGATTTTCCACAATGCCAGAAACACAAACGGCACTACATCCAGCACTTCGGACGAGTTGCCTCACCACAGATAGTGCCGGAGCCTACAAACGAAACATGTTTTTCACAAAGATAATCCTTTTTACTCATGCTACTGCAAAGCACTTTCGCAAACGTAGAATTTAGCTGTAGCGAAAAGACGAAAAAGAAACTTTCTCAATAAAGCCTGTTGGTAGCTGGTGACTTGGATGTATAAAGTGGCCAACTGGTCCAAGACATGCCTGTTTTACTAGTGGCTTGCCAAACTTGTTTCAATGAGTGGTGGATAGGCGAAGCCATTGCCCTCGGATTTGTTCTCGATAACTCTTGTGAGGTATCATAACAGAAGTTTTGAGAGGGTTTGTGTGGTCGAACTTAGCGTTTTAAGACGATCGATCTGATATCGGGGAGTGGGTATGGAAGATACGAAATCCGGCGTGCAAATTCATCCGACTGCTGAAGTCGCTCTGTCTGCCAGGATTGGTCGTGGTACCCGGAT
>WFSD01000052.1 GCA_015486235.1 Anaerolineae bacterium | reverse complement strand
AGGGGAAGAATCTCCCCTCCCCTTACAGGGGAGGGGCCGGGGGAGAGGTCCGAGTGCCGCGGCGGCTTCGCCGCCGCAACACCAAAATACCTTCTCCTCCCAGCGTTCTATTTTTGGAGCGGATACAGACGATGAAACGCTATTATCTCTACAGCCTTGGGTGTCCCAAGAACCTGGTGGATAGCGAGGCAATGGCCATGCTCCTGGAGCAGTCCGGGTACCGTGGTGCGGCATCACCTGAGGATGCCAACGTGCTTCTGGTGAACACATGCGGGTTTCTCCGCGCTGCCCAGGAAGAGTCCCTGGAGGCATTGAAGTCCCTTGCAGAGCACAAGCGGGCCGATCAGGTGCTGATCGCCGCGGGGTGCATGGTAGAGCGAAGCGCCGAACTCATCGCCGAACGAGTGCCAGAGGTGGATTTCCTCCTCGGTACCTACCGCTGGCCTGACATAATTTCGGTCCTGGAGTCGCTGGGGAACGAACGTCCTCCGGAGTCGCGACGCTCCCTCCTCGGCGAACCGGAATCTCCATGGGAAGGACCACTGCCCAGGGCAAAAGTGGTGAACGCCAGTGCTTACCTCAAGATAAGCGATGGCTGCAATGCCAACTGCGCTTTCTGCACCATCCCATCCTTCAAAGGGAGAATGAGAAGCCGTCCTGTCCACGATCTCGTGAGGGAGGCAGCTGATTTGGAGGCTTTGGGCGCCAGGGAGATCGTCCTCGTCGCCCAGGACACCACCGACTACGGACGGGATCTGGGCATGAGAGATGGGCTCGCCCACCTGATCGAATCGCTGTTGTCGGGAGTTCCTGCGCTCCCCTGGCTCCGGATCATGTACGCGTACCCCGGGCACATCACTCCCGCGCTGATAGAGACCATGGCGAAGTATCCCCAGATTTGCCATTACCTGGATGTCCCGTTACAGCACGGGCACCCGGATGTCCTCAGGCGTATGCGCAGGCCGGACAAAGTGGACGAAATCCTGGAAACCATCGGCGCACTTCGATCCGCAATGCCGGACATAGCCCTGCGCACCACATTCATCGTCGGATTCCCGGGCGAAACGGAGGAGGAATTCCGCACGCTGCTGGATTTCGTCCGCACGATAGAGTTCGACTGGGTCGGGGCATTCACCTTCTCGCCGGAACCGGGCACGCCTGCTGCCGAAATGCCAGACCAGGTGCCGGAAGAGGTCAAGGAGGAGCGATATGGCCGGCTCATGACGTTGCAGCGCCGAATATCGAGAAAACGGAGCAAGCTCCAGGTAGGCAGAGCTCTGGACGTTCTGATCGAGGGGAAGCACGGCAAAAAGAGCGTCGGCAGGTCCTACCGAGACGCACCTGAGATAGACGGATCCGTCGTAGTGAAAGGGAAGTTTCCGGCCGGCGAGATGGTGACGGTGCGGATCACCGGATCGGCTACCTATGACCTGGTGGGGATCCCAATCCGCCGGCCAGAACGCCCTGACCGGAAAGAACGAACTGCCGGGAAGCACTGCGGCGAGCACCCGACCGTGTCGTAATGAGCGCCTGAGCCTGATCTTCACAAAATCTTCACAAAGGTATGCTAATCTCTATTAACAGGATCGGAGGGACTATCCTGCGAAGATTCTGTGAAGGAGGTAACAGGAAAATGTTTGGTAGAAAAAAACTTTGGATTGGTGCGATCTTGTTGGTTACGTTGGTGGTGACAGGCGTCGGACTGGCATCGGCGGGGTCGCCGGACGTGCCGACAGCCCCACAACCATGGGCGGCTCGGGTACGTCGTCCGGCAAGGTTCCCCATCGCCCGCGACATGCTTAAAGCGATTACCGACAAACTGGGCATGAGCGTGAGCGACCTCACGAAGGAAATGCGCTCTGGTAAGTCCATCCTGGTGATAGCCGACGAAAAAGGGACGAACAAGGATGCTCTGGTTCAGGCGATTGTGGACTCCCAGGAAAAGCGGCTGCAGAAAGCTGTGGACGATGGCCGGATAACGGCAGACCAGAAAACGTGGATCGAGCAGAAGCTCAAGGATAGGGCGGGCAGTTTTCTGGACAGGCAGGGAGTCGGCAAGCTGGCATCGCCGGCGTTCACGAAGGACGAATGGAATGCCATAGCCGACAAGCTCGGCATGAGCACCGGTGAGCTCCGGAAGGAGCTGCGCGGGAAGACTCTTGCCGCCATCGCAGCCGAGAAAAGCGTTTCGCTCGACGATCTATCGAAAGCCGTCACCGACGCCCGCAAGGCAAGCCTGGACAAGATGGTGAAAGACGGAAATATCACTCAGGCACAGGCAGATGCTGCACTCTCCTCTTTCCAAGACCACCTGAACAAGTGTGTGGAAAACGGCGAGGGCCTGAGTTGCGGCTGGGGTGCCAGAGCATTCTTCGACAAAGTGGTGAAAGGCCGTGAAAAGCGTGCTTTCCGGGAAAGGATGCGCGTGCCCAAAGCCCAGGGAATGTGGGGTTACCAGCCTGCTCCGCAGTGGTACCCTGGTTTCGGTCAGGGACAGCCCGGGATGCAGCCGATGCCCAGAAATCCTTGGGGGTGGAGCCAAACTGCTCCGCCACAGGGGTGGCAGCCTGCACCACAGTGGAGGCCGCGATTTGGTCAAGGTTGGAATGCACCAAACGCCAGGGGGTACATGCGCCCCGTTCCTCGTCAGAGGTAAGCATTAGCCATCAGACGAACAGGTGGAGTGAAGAGAGAATGGCGGGAGCGTCGAAATGCGCTCCCGCCGCTTTCGATTAGTTCACACAGTCTCCCAGAAATCGCGCAATGCCCCGCTTACGGTGGCCGGCGCCTCGACAGTGGTAAAATGCCCCGCCTCCGGCACGATCAACATCCTGACGTTCTGGAGCCTTTCTGCCAGTTCTCTGGCACGTTCCAGAGGCGTGACCATGTCCTTCCCCCCAACGACGAGGAGGGTTGGTGTGGCAATTTCGCGCAGCTTCGGCAGCAGGTTGGGACGTGTGAAGACCGCTTCTGCGGTCCAATACATTCCCTCGACGCTGGCATTCAGGAAATCCTCCCTGAACTTTGCGACCGCGTCTTTCCGTTTTTCTCGGCTTAGCTCGCTGAAGAAGAGCCCTACGAGCCTGTCCACTACCTGAGCTTGATACCCCGCCCGTATAGCTGCCGTGAGCTGGCGGTACCCGGCCAGTTTTTCTTCCGATTCCGCTACCGCCGAGCCGCCGATGAGTGTCATGGAACGGAGGGCGTCGGGGTGCGCCAGGGCGAAAATCGGACCCATCATTGCGCCCATGGAATGGCCCACGTAATGTACCGGGCCTACACCCAATTTCTCCACCAGGAGATACAGGTCTTCTGCCATGTCGTCCAGACCATAAGGCTGTGCCACGAAGCCGGTCTCCCCATGCCCCCGCTGATCCGGAAGGATAAGCATGTAATCATCCTTGAGCGCCTCCGCCTGAGAATCGTAGTCGTGATGATTCCAGGTGAGGCAATGGGCAAACAGCACCGGCTCCCCCTGACCTACGACTTCGTAAGCGTACTTGATGCCGCGGATCTCAGTAGTCTCCATCACATGCACCTCCTCTCTAATATACAAGAATGCCCAGGACTGCGCCGATTACTATGAGCAAAGCGGGGTGGACGTTGAGGAATTCTCCGGCCACGAATGCTGCCACAGCAACTGCTACCCCATCCCAGCCTTTGATCGATTTTGGCCATATGTCGTAGACGACCATTGCTAGCAGAGCCACTACCACAGGCCTCACGACTTTCAAAGCTCGCTGGGCGTAAGTCGTGTCCTTGAACTGGTAGAAGAACACCACCACAACGCCCATGAGGATGAGTGACGGGAGCAGAATGCCGATGATGGCTACCAGGGCACCGGTGAGGCCAGCAACTCGATACCCTACCAGCAAGGCCATTTTGGGGGCAATCGGTCCTGGGAGGCTGTTGCCTACAGCCAGACCATCCACGAACTCTTCCACAGTGAGCCAGTGGCGGTAATCCACCACTTCCTCCTGGATCAAGGGGAGCATCGCCGGCCCACCACCAAAGCCGAACAGGCCGATCTTCACGAAAGAGAAGAGCAAACGCCAGAGAAGCAATGGATTCCTCCCAAAGACTCTTGATGCTATCACCTAGCGCCATCAGACGGTCACGTTACATCCACCACTTCATATTTCATTTTACCTCGGAGTCCCGGTTTTGTCACCTCGGGTATCTGAGTTGGGCTTTCGAAGCAGATCAAGGCCCGGAAACGCCCCTGGGAGCCCTCACGCTCGATGCAGGGCTTGTGCTGTGACTTTCCGGGGTTGACGAAAGCCTCCCAAGAGGCAGGTAAATTTCTGGGGCCCTACGGGCCCCCAGAAATTACTTCGCTCTCCCGACCATGCGGCCTGCGTTAGTCTCTTACCCTTTTGTGTGCTATAATTTCTCAGAACGCCAGACTTGCTGGCGCGATTTCTGCTATACTTCGGACAATGAAACGAGTCCCAGGAAGAGCGCTCTCATGTCATGGAACACCAACAGGTTCCCCACCCATACCGACACGAGAGCGCCTTGACCATGCAAATGGATTGGAGGTGCAAAATGCTCCAGGTTGAAATAGAAAGCGTAAGGGTTAGTCTGATGTCGCAGCACCGACTGGTGGTGCTGAAAGAAATGGACGGCGACCGATACCTGCCTATCTGGATCGGGCCGTTCGAGGCGGACGCCATAGCTATCGTGTTGCAAGGCATCTCCGCAGCCCGTCCTATGACCCATGACCTGATGCAAAACATCCTGTACACCCTGGATGTCCAGGTTGACTACGTAGTCGTGACAGAACTGACGGACGATACGTTCTACGCGAACATCATCCTCGGCGTAGATGGCGAGGAGGTTCCCATCGATTCCAGGCCAAGCGATGCCATCGCGCTGGCGGTACGAACAGGAGCGCCGATCTTCGTGGAGGAGGAAGTGATGGACGCGGCAGGGATCGTGCCGGACACCAACATCTCGGAAGGATTCGAGAAAGGCGAGGTAGAGGAAACACTCGCGGGCATAGAAGGTCGAGAAGGCGAAGAGGATTTGGAGGCGTTCAGGGAATTTCTATCCGGCCTGGACTTTGGTGATACTTCGGAGGAAGGGAAGGAATGACATCACAGGATTCGGCGCCGCAGCGGGCTTCTCCGGCAAATCTGGAAGCCGAGGAGGCGGCTCTGGGGTCCTTGCTCATAGACCCCAGCGCAATCATGCGCATAGCGCCAGTGCTCCGCCCCGAGGACTTCTACAGCGAGCGGAATCGTTGGATTTACGAAGCGGTACGGAAACTGCACGATCAGGGTCAGCCCCCCGACTTCGTAACCGTATGCAACGAGCTGGAAGGCGAAAATCGGCTTCAAGAGATAGGAGGCCCCGCGTACATCACATCCCTCATCAACTCCGTTCCAACGGCAGTCCACGCGGAGCACTACGCCCGCATTGTCTCCGACATGGCCGTTCGCCGGAGGCTCCTGGATGCAGCCACCCGAATAGCATCCCTGGCGTACGAAGAGGCAGACGATGTCAGGGAACTGGTGGATAGAGCAGAACAGATCGTCTTCGCCATCGCAGAGCGGGGACTCCAGCGTGAGACCCGCCCAATCTCCGAGGTCCTGGACGAAGTGATCGAGAGGTTGGACTTCCTCCGGCAGGGTCAGGGCGAGATATACGGTGTGCCCACCGGCTTCAGGTTCCTGGACGAAATGCTGGGAGGCCTACAGCGGTCAGACCTGGTGATCCTGGCCGGTCGGCCTGCCATGGGAAAAACATCGCTGGCGCTATCCATAGCCAGGCAGACGGCTCTGCGATACAGCAAGAAAGTTGCCCTTTTCAGTCTGGAGATGTCTGCAGACCAGCTCGTCCAACGTCTTCTATCCGCCCAATCCAATATCGAATCCCAGAGGATGCGGAAGGGGCTCATCAGCGAGGACGAATTCACCTTGCTGGTGAACGTAGCTGGGATGCTGGGGGACACACAGATCTACATCGACGACACGCCCGCGCTGACCGCGATGAGTCTCCGTTCCAAAGCGCGGCGGCTACATTCCGAGTATGGCCTCGATTTGCTCGTGGTAGATTACCTGCAGCTTATGCAGGGTGATTTCCGCTCCGAGAACCGCGTGCAGGAGATATCGTATATCTCCAGAGCGCTGAAAGGGCTGGCGAGAGAACTGAAAATCCCGGTACTTGCGCTTTCCCAGCTTTCCAGAGCAGTCGAGTCCCGCCACGACAAGCGCCCCATGCTCTCGGACTTGCGGGAGTCGGGAAGCATCGAGCAGGATGCAGATGTGGTGATGTTCATCTACCGTGAAGAGATGTACTTCCAGAAAGAGGAAGAGTGGGAGCGGGTACAGAAGCGGCGCTCCATCCACAAGGACTATCCGAAAGACCTGGCCGACCTGATCGTAGCGAAGCACCGAAACGGCCCGACCGGCGTCGTCACCCTGTATTTCGACCGACAGCACACCGATTTCAGAGAACTGAAGGTCCAGGATGTGTATCTGAATCCGGAAGACGAGTACATTTGAACTGAAGCTCATCGGGGGAGTGCGCAGTGAAAGAGTATGTGTTCCAGGGATTTGCGGAAACCAAGAGCACGCCAGCCTGCATCCCGGAGGAGTTCTTCCGGGAAGTACTGCCGCGGCTGCGGGATATGGCTGAGGTGAAAACCGTGCTCCATTTCTTCTGGCTCACGACGCGCCCGGAACGCGCCCGCCGGAAATACCGATACGTCACCCTCGCCGAGCTGGCGGACGACAAGCCGTTCCTCGCTGGCCTTGGCCGGAGCTCCAGGGAAGGAACACGATTGCTCCCACAGGCCCTGGAAAAAGCCGTTTCCCATGCGATAATTCTCTCCACCGGTGTGGAACTGGATGGCAGACGGGAAACCTGGTACTTTCTGAACGACTCCAATGGCAGGGAAGCAATCGAAAGGGTAGAAGAAGAAGGCCCTGAAGTCATCCTCTCCGGCAAAAGCGACGAGAGCGCCGCCCCAAACATTTTCACGCTGTACGAGGAAAACATCGGGATGATCCAGCCACTTCTGGCCGAAGAGCTAAAAGACGCCGTCAGGGAATACCCGGCAGAGTGGATCGAGGAAGCGTTCCGAATAGCAGCAGAGAACAACGCCCGGAGGTGGAGCTACGTCCGGGCAGTCCTGGAAAGATGGCGTACCGAGGGGAAAGAGGAACGAAAAGCGGATACGGATTCCCTTTCCTTCCGGATGCGCTACGCCAAGCAGGGTTGAAATGGCGGAGAAAAAGAAAAACGACGTCTGCCCCATTTGCGGGGGCACAGGCTGGGTGATACCAAACCTCCCCCCCGGACACCCGGATTACGGCATCCCGGTGCCATGCGTGTGCCAGCGGGAGGCTCTGAGGAAGAGAAAATACGAGGAGCTGCTGAAGATCAGCAACCTGGGCGCCCTCGCGGAGAAAGCTTTCGACAACTTCGACACCAAGGGGCTAAAGCTGTTGCCGTCCCAGCGGGAGAGCCTGCAACTCGCCTATGACAGGGCCAGGTCCTTCGCTCAAAACCCCGATGGCTGGCTGGTATTGCTGGGGGATTATGGCTGCGGTAAGACCCATCTGGCGGCAGCCATCGCCAACGAAAGGATGAAGCATGGGCACCCGGCACTTTTCGTCGTCGTCCCGGACTTGCTGGACTATCTGCGGGCAGCCTATGCTCCCGGTACCACTACCACCTACGACGATCGGTTCGAGGAAATCCGATCGGCTCCGCTCCTGATACTGGACGACCTGGGGACGCACAACGCCACACCATGGGCGGAAGAAAAACTCTTCCAGATATTGAACTACCGATACAACGGTAAGCTTCCCACAGTCATCACCAGCAACCAGCCATTGGAAGATCTGCCGCAGCGGCTCCGCTCCCGGATGCTAGACCCGGTGGTGAGCAATGT